>NZ_JBHUEM010000046.1:61329-69018 GCF_042680805.1 Bacillus salitolerans
TTAGTTCAATAACTCCAATTTCTATATGAGCCAAAATATACATTATATTATTCATTATAATGTATATTTTGGCTCTTTGTTATTTACCTTTACCATAAAGAATTAGGAAAATGATTTAACTGGTGCATTGTTATTAGAACTGCAATTCACTATAAAACGGGGATGATAATTTCCAGTAAAGTGTGTCAGTTATTTTAGCAGATACTGTTTCATTTTAAATGACGGTCACACTTAAATTGTTTTTCTAATAGATACTTACTTTTGGATAATAACTTTACCGTAATTTTCCTTAATGTTTAGTGAATAACATGTTTCTCTTACTTAAAAAACGGGTGCACTTCTTAAAGAAGGGGAAGTGCTCTTTTTTTGTAAATGTTGTTCTACTAATGAGGCAGGTTAATTGAAGAGCGCTGTTTAACTTGTGTTCAACAAATGGGTCTTATTAAGAGTATTTTGTTAGGACAAGAAAATAGAATGGGTGACGCAGGAATAAATGTTTTTTACATTCTGCTACGGGGGTACTTATGAAAACTCACTATTATTTAGGTTGGTTTAACAATTTCTTTCCAGAGAATCTGGGCAGACTGTTACAGGAGGATATAACTGATAGAAAATCGCTTGCTATGATTAGCTCGAATCCATCTATTTATGAAGATAATGGTGCTACTGAACGCTCGTGGCTTGACCAGGCTGGCATTATGTTTGATGAATATCATTTAATTAATTATCGCGTACTGAAGGAAGATGCCCAAACGAAAATTAAAAATGCTTCAGTCATTTTCTTGTTGGGTGGAAATACTCTTAAACAAAATGGTTTTTTGATGGAATATGAATTATGGGATTCAATTAAAAAAAGCAGCGCCGTTGTGATGGGAGCAAGCGCTGGTGCAATCAACATGTCCGCTAAATGGTTATGCTCGAAAAACTTTGGATATAAAGTTGAAATGAGCTCTGTTTACGACGGAATCGGTCTTGACAATTTTTCCGTCCTGTCTCATTTTGATCTTGAAAATAATATTGCACTGGTTCTAAGCGAACTTTCTCTCCTATCGGAAGAAATAAATATTTATGCGTCGAACAAAGATTGCGCTGTACGTGTAAAAGGAGACAAAATCGACGTTTTTGGCAATGTTTTTTTAATTTCCCACTCAAAGATTCAGAAATTGGATGAGACGCTTTGATTGTAGTGAATGGCTATGACTTAATTGAATTAATTTGTTTATGCATGGCCTATATTTTAAATTTAGTGAAGGAGAACTATGTAAAATAGGATCGTACGGAAAGCATAGATGTGCAGAACGGTCTACTGCAATCGGGCGCGAGTGTTGAATGTGCATCTCTTTTTTCTTCTTCAACTAAACCAGCTGCTTGGACAATAAGAGCAACAAATTCTTGTATTAACGGGCAGAATAGTTCAACAACGCAATTATGAAAAGTCTTTCTATACTGCTATTCAGCTTATAGTAAAAGGGGTGTTATGTAATGAAGCGAAAAATCATACTTCTTATCACTATAACGTTAACGATTGGTATAGCAACGTATGGCTATTACTTTTTTAATATCCCCATAAAAGGAAAAGGCTTTACTAAGATGACGATTTATTTAAATAGGGATAAGGAAGGACCAAATGTTATTACAGATAGAGAAGTGTTAAACACTGTTATAGACACAATCAATTCAAGCTCAAGAAAAGACATGTCAAAAATAATATTTGAAGAAGGTCCAGACGGAAGAATTATTTTTAGTGGAAAGAATAAAGTTGTTGAAGTCGGAGTTTTTAGGAACGGAGGAAACGTAGTTACCGATAAATATTATATTATTACAGGTTTAAACCTTGATGAGATAATCAATAAAAACAATTAGATTTATTACTACGGGGGCGAAAATGCAATAGACGTGGTACTGATCCATGAAGGATTAGTACCACTTTTTGTTGAAGTAAAGAAGCAGTTTAGTGCAATAAGGTATGATAAAGTTTATATATTAAATGGATTTTTGGGTGTGGGTGTAATTATGACAGTAACTATTGATATCGCTTGATTATTGACTGGAAATGAAAGAGATGAAGTATTACGTTTTTGGAATGTATTTGAAACAGAATACAATTCTATTGGAGTTCAATCGTCTGATCATCCAAACTTAGGATTCCAAGGCGGTCGTTGTTCAAATATTGATTCACTAAAAGATGAATTGTCGAATCTCAGTGTGGTACTTTCCCCCTTGAAATAATAGTAGAGGGTTTTGGCTTTTTTGAAGCTCCGTCAAAAGTGGTTTATTTGAAAGTGTTGAAACGGATGAACTAATTGATTTACATAAGAAAATTAACAATTCCTTGGCTAAGTGTTGCGAGAATTTGTTTGAGTTTTATACACAGAAAATCGGGTTCCTCATATAACACTTGCAATGGATGATTTATCGGAGACAAGTTTCGGTAATTTTAAAGAAAAATATAAAGATTATTCTCCTTCTTTTAAGAAAACTATCTCAAATCTTGCATTAGTAGAATTTAAAAAGAATGGACGAGTTGAGTTGCTTTCAAGTTATGAAATAAAATAAAATCCTTATTCAACTATCGCGTGCACTTCTTTAATAAGAATAAGTGAAAGATCAGCAGCTGCTGGTCTTATTTTATTACTACTTGAGGAAGATAAAGGACTGGCTTTTAAGGAAGTAAAGAGCAGGATTGTTGAATAAATCCCAATCTAATGTTAAAATTAGGAAATTTGTGCTTAGGGGGACTCGATATGAAGTTGTATTATAGTGAACGCGCAAAGGAATATGAAAAAGTATATTTTCGAGACGATGCTATCAGACAACAAGAACAACTAATGATTAGGAATAGATTAGAAAGTGTCTTTAGAGAAAAGAATGTGTTAGAAGTTGCTTGTGGAACAGGTTTTTGGACTCCGTTCGTAGCTGATGTCGCTAAGCATGTTACTGCTATTGATTTTTCAAATGAAGTTCTTAATATAGCAAAAGAAAAAAAATACAACAGAAATAATGTCCTATTTACACAAGGAGATGCATACCAGTTAAGCGATATTGCGGGTGTTTTTGAAGGTGGATATGCAAATTTCTGGTTTTCCCATATACCTAAAAATAGAATCACTGATTTCTTAAAGCAATTACACGAAAGACTTGGTATAGATTCCGATGTTTTTATGACGGATAATATGTACATGAATTCTATCGGTGGTAGTTTAATAAATAAAGATAATGATGAAAATACTTATAAGATAAGAACTCTTGAAAATGGAAAGCAACATGAGATATTGAAGAATTATTATGATAAGAAGGAACTGGAAGAAATATTTTCACCATATTCTAATAATCTTGAAATACATATAGGGCAATGTTTTTGGTGGTTATCATATACAATAAAATAGCCTGTCTATGTTCAACCACCATGAAAATAAAGGTCTCCAAGTGTAAAAAATTTACAACATCAAAGAATCCCCATCTCCATTCGTTTTACAAACGGAGTGAGCTATAAAAAGCAATTGGATTGACTAGTTGACTGGATTAAAGCCCGTATAGACCGATCTAATATTTTCATTCTCTGTGGTGAAGTGCAGGTATTTAGCGCTTCATGTGTGGCTAACGGGGACAATTCCAACAAGATTCATACAATTGCCTAATATGTAAATACCAACCAATAATCTATGATATAATAGTAAATCAATCGGTTGGGCAACATGTTGAGAAGGTTATATTAATAGTATGAAAGTCTGTCATTTGCTTAGACCCCCGATTATGAAATGGGGTAATGTTGTATGGGTTTTAGAGATTTTCATCCGAATATTAAGTTGAGAATTATATTTGGATTTTTTAGTGAAATTATTGGAAGTATGATTTTTCCGTTTATGGCTATTTATTTTGCTGTTCATTTCGGTGCGAAATTAACTGGAATTCTATTAATAATTAATATTATTGTTGGTGCCTTAGTAGGATTTTATGGTGGCTATTTATCTGACAGGATAGGGCGGAAGAAGTTAATGGTCATGGCTGAAGTTTTAAGAGTCGTGTCATTGATAGTGATGACTTTCGCTAATTCTCCTTGGTTTGAATCACCTTCCTTAACTTTTTTTATGTTTTTAGTTGGAAGTATTTGTTGGGGAATTGAAGGGCCGGCAGCAGATGCGATGCTAATTGATGTCAGTAAACCAAGGGAACGGAAGCTTATGTACAGTATCATGTATTGGTCAGGTAATTTATCCATTGCATTAGGGGGAGCAGTTGGAGCATTTTTATTTGAGGATTATTTATTTGAATTATTTATTGCTATGACAGTTATGGCTATTGTATTGGTATTTGTATTAATCTTTTTCATAAAGGAAAGCTATGTTCCAACACAAGATCCGAAACAAAATAATAATGGAAGGTTTCAAGTCTTTACGGATATCTTTAAAAGCTACAAAACGGTAGCGACGGATAAAGTTTTTATCTTATTTGTTATCGCGGGGTTATTCATTCAGTCCCTTGAATTTCAATTAACTAACTATATTGCAGTTCGACTCCACGAACATATGCCGGAACAAAACGTGTTTCTATGGTCAATTGATGGATTAAAGATGACAGGGATTTTAAGAACAGAAAACACTGTACTCGTTGTAATTTTTGCGGCGCTTATAACAAAGCTAATTCATAAGTATAAAGATAAGCATGTTTTTTTAACTTCCATTGTATTGTTTACCATCGGCTATACGGCCATCAGTTATTTTAACAACATTTGGATTTTACTATTAGCTATGGTTATTGCAACCTTAGGAGAACTAATGAGAGTTCCTGTCCAACAAAGTTATTTGGCAGCTATACCGCCTGATGATAAAAGAAGTAGTTACATGGCAGTAAATGCCTTTACCTATCAAGGTTCAATGATTCTAGCTTCACTTTCCGTTACACTAGGTGCATATCTTTCAAAAGAAATGATGAGTATGCTATTACTTGTCACGGGAATAATCGGGTTTGTGCTCATCAATAAAATTATCCCTAGCTTAGAGAAAAGAGTTCAAAATCAAGGTGAAGCTGGTGTAGCATAAGATAAAGAACAGAACTACCTATTAAATGAGCAAGTGGATTAGTGGAAAGCTAGAGGGACAGGAAATAGAACAATCAGAGCAAGGTACCTATCCTTAATTCCCACTACATAGACTTGATAGTATTCACAAAGTCAACAGAAAGATTATTAACCTAATATCTAAGAAGGTAGACGGTATTTTGTAAGACGTTGAGTATTAAGTGAAAAGACAGGTAGATATGACACAAAGATTAATAGTCTAGAAAAAAATTCAGTCTTAACATTGGCTGGATTTTTTATTTTACTTTTATTGTGAAATAATGTTCTTAAAGTAACGGGGCTAATCTTCAAGAAGGAGATTGGCTTTTTTTCTTGAAGTAAAGAGCAGGAATGTTGAAGATTAACAAGCAATAAATTATTAAATTTGTAAGGGGTGATATTTATGCGTAAAAAGGTAACTATAAGTATTTTTTTTATAGTTGTATCAATTATTATATTTGCTTTTTCACCCTGGGTAACAGAAGACTTTGCTGAAAATAGAGTGAAAACATCCTTCCAAAATGAACAAAAAGGCATTGTAGATGGTTGTGGGTTTAATTGTAGTGGGTGTGGGGCGATTAACTCGGAAAAGGTTGGATTTTTATGGTAAAATTAAGGTGTTTAAGGGGAGTGGTTCAATAAATGAATGATACTTTTGTGACAAAGGTTAAGAAAGTAATAGCTTTTTTATTGATTGCAGGTATCCTTACTGGTATCTCATATCTTATTGTTTACAAAGTTTCTTTTTTACCAAACGGTTATAACATTGTTTAAGAAAAAACGATAGTATATCGTTGAATTCATTCAATGTGGTAGGGATGGAAAAGAATATTAAAGACGTAAATTTTTCTGAAAAAGATACTTGGAAGATCGAAGCTATGGAAAATGAAGTAGAAAGACAAAAGGAATTTTTATGGCTGTTATTTTCTGCGGTTACTGTATCTATATTTTTGTTAGTTTATAAGCTTCGTAACAGAATGATATTTTGGAAAGCAATTATAGAGAGCAATATTATTAGTTCTGTTTTGTTTCCAATATTTCATATTAGTAGCTCATTGAATAGGATAAGTAATTTAATTTCTTGATTACTAAACAAATGGGTGCAAATCTCTAATTAGAGCAGTCACTTATCTAGCAGCAAGTGTAGTAGATGAATATGTTTATTTATAAAAATATACGAATAGAGGAGGAAGAGAAATGGGTTGGGCAATTTTAATCGTAATTGGATATCTTCCAATTATATATCGAATCCATAAACGGTTAGACCACTTGGAAAAAGAAGTGAAAAGGTTAAAAGGTGAAAATGACGTTATTTAAGTATATGGAGCTCTTCTTCAATAACACAGGCACTGATCCAGCAGGAATAGTGCCTGTGTTATTGAAGTAATGGACAGGATTGTTGAATAATAACTGTTCTATTGTGAAAGATGTTCATAGGGTAAAAAAGTGGAGGTCTCGCGTTTAACGTTAGGAAGTGATTATTATGTCGGTCTTCAGTCAAAATAGTCATATAAGCATGATTAACAGGATTAAGTTTAATAAGAAAGATTTCACAGTGTTAAGTATTGGAGTTATGTTAAGAGATTTTGAAGGTTTTACTAACAATTTCATAAAAGCTACTTTTGAGTTTCCTTTATACTTTGTTTTACCAATGATGTTCATAGATGATGAGGAAATAGGACAGATGAAACTGCTTAAAATTGAATATCAAATAGATAAGAAAAGTGAATGGATGATTCTTAAAGTAGAAACTAATGCTCAATTGAAACTAATAACGGACTATTGTGAGTGGTCTGCTTGTAATGGGGTAGGTTCGTTTATGTTTCAAGGTAATGGCATCCATTATGATGATTTATGTCCAAATGTGAATTGGAGCCTTCCAACAGAGTTCCCTAATCTTGATTGGGGCAAGGTAGCAACGTTTATTGATATACATGAAGTTGGATACACCGTATTTACTAATGATAATCGAATCAATAGTACATTAAAAATGTTAAATTACATTCCAAAAGAGTACGAAATTGACCTTGATAACTGTGATATTTGATTTCAGGGTTCTTCAGTAAAGGGAGCGAATGCTTAACACGGTATTCGCCTTTATTATTGAAGTAAAGAAGTAGGAATGTTTAAAAGGGAGGTAATATAAGTGAATAGGTTATTTGGTATTTTAATAATAAGTTTATCATTACTAACAATTGCCATTATATTTCAAAATGCTTTTGCTTAATGGAGGAGGACCTCCTACTATAACAATTGTTTTTGTTTTGATTGTCTTTATAGTTGGAGTAGGGTTGATTTTTTCTAATGGTAAATCAAAGGAAAAGCAGGAAGAGCCTTACGTTTCTAACGAAGAAATAGAAAAGGAACTGGAAGAAGAATTTGATAAATAACCTTGATAAGCTAAAGGATGCTAATCTTCAAGAAGGAGATTGGCTTTTTTTCTTGAAGTAAAGGAGCAGGATAGTGGAATAAGAACAGAAAGACGGTGGAATTATGCGTTTAATACAGAGTATTTGTTCCATAACTCTATTATTATTGATTATCGGTTGTTCAAATAACGATAATAATACAAGTAGCGTCAACATCGAAGGCATTCAGGGTGAAATAATAAAGATCGATGAAGACTCTATTTT
>NZ_JBHUEM010000046.1:69028-70403 GCF_042680805.1 Bacillus salitolerans
TATTCGTTGAGTAAGATTTTATTACGAACTGGTGCGAGAGTGCTGAACAGCAGACACGATTGTGCTAACCGGAAGATTCTTGAAGAAGTTGGTATCGAAGTAAAAGATAACTTGAAATATGTTCACAGTTCATCATTTTTAGCTGATGATGGATGTAAGGTTATTGATATAGTGTTTCTATGTGAACATAAAAATGGTGAGCCTTTCAGAAATCGCCCGCAAGAAGTTGCAAATATCTATTGGTTTAGTACAGAAGATGTGATGATCATACTAAAGCACCAGCTTGGAGCAAGGAAAGTATCAAACGTGCAGATTTGTTGCTTCATAAATTATAAGCTAGTATTTACTAAAAAATTCTATCAAATAAGATAGTTTTCATTGTGGAGTGAGACTGTAAAGGAATACACCTGAACAAACGGGTAGTAGGTGTCAGTAGGAGCAATCGCTTTTTTACTAACGAGTTTAATGAGTAATCACTTCTTCAAAGGACAAGGGAGTGAAATAGTTGAGGATGGCAACATTAAATGTGTGGAATAACGACGATATTTGGTAGAATTTCTGAAAGTAATCAGGTACTTTTCCAGGGAATTGGACCTATTTAATTACGAATAATGAATACATTATTTTATGGCAGAATGCTTGATCTGAAAATGTAAAATATTTCTAATGAAAGTCGATGGAGGTTCCCTATACAATAGCTATAACAAATCATGGGGGGGTTCTATGAATATAAAAAAGAAAATTATAAGCTTCTTTTGGCTTATGCTTTTTATGCTTGTCGTTTCTTGCTTCTTTTGGTCGGAATATAAAGAATCCAAACTTCATAAAGCATTAGAGATAGAAGATGTTAGAAGAATAAATTGGACTCTTTCAAATAAATTAAGTATGTATGGAGCAGAGCAATCTGGAATTGAAAAAATTGTTTCTTGGTTTAATCAAGCAAACAACATTGAAAAGAGTGAAGTTCTATTTGATTTACCCCCGGTAGAGGCAGAGTTAACTATCTATCTGAAAAATAATAAAACCATACATATTATGAATCATAATGGTGAACTTCTTAAGGTCAAAAGGGATGATCTTGGCCATGTGTGACCGCCAAGTAAAATGACACAGCTTGTGCTCAAATAAATGACACACTTAATTGGAAATTTTTTTAATACAAAATGTGATCCCACGACGTTATTTTCTAAAAACACAAAAAGAGCCTATCTAACAAGTAATGTATAAAAACTTGCATAATTTAGGCTCTATAAACTATTTCTTTGTGTAGTTAAAGCACCCTTTAGTTGAACAAGACGATAACTAATTTATAGTTATCGTCTATTTGGTATTTCCTACTGAATAGTATCGTTTTACTACGAAGAAATGACTTTGT
>NZ_JBHUEM010000046.1:70413-180860 GCF_042680805.1 Bacillus salitolerans
TTTAAAATTCACTGAAGCTACTGTATTTGAAGGTAAAAAACTAAATGAATTAGTTATTGGTGACACGGTTAAAACTTGGTACGGCAGTCAACCACTGGATAGTAACCCTATGCAAGCATCAGCTTCAAAAATTTCATTCGTTGAGTAAGATTTTATTACGAACTGGTGCGAGAGTGCTGAACAGCAGACACTATTCTGCTAACGGGAAAGGTTTGTTGAAGAAGTAGATCACTCTTTTTTATTGGAGTAGGATAAGCAGATTTAGAGGTTTTTATAATGTTCAGTTATATATTTATGATGGGGGAGATAGTATGAATTATATTTACCACATGGTTCCAAAGAATATGAAGGGTTCGGAGCTGCATCCATTGAATGAACTTAAAAATGAATATCCTGAACTCTTTGAAAGATATATTCAAAAATACTTTGATCATCCTGAGAGACCAAAACTTCTAGAGAAGAAAATACCTAAATTGGATTGCTTATGGAATGATGTATTGCACTTTTTACCAATACACCCCTACCACGTTTATAAAGCTATCACTGACTTAGGAATAAAAACTAAAAAGGAACAACAGTTTTACAAAGTACCTATAGATAAACTGCAGTCAAATAAAACTGCTATATATCTTTATTCAAAAGAAAAATATGACGGCCCATCTGCTGATATTGATATGAGTGAGATTAAAATTTTAAATACTGACGAGTATAAAGAACTAATAGAATTACCAAGAGATACTATAGAATATTATAGAGTTGAGAACGAGAAAGGAAATAGATTTGGACTATTTCCTTATATCCCACATATTCTAAGCCTTGGAAAAGTTAATGTAGAGGATGTTGAAGTTATAACATGGAATGAAAATCAGAACAAATAATTTCATTATTAAACCAGCATATAGAATCTCGTTTCATATTGCGTTAAAGGGTGCGATGATCCAAGAAGGATTATCGCCTATTTATGTTGAAGGTATTAAACAAACGGGAAAGGTTTGTTGAATAACAGATCTATTTAGTGCATAATCCATGAAGGATTATGCTTCTTTTATCGAATACTATCACAAGATAACAAGGAAGTTAATAAGAAGAAATGGTGTGATTTTCTTGAGGAGATTTATTTAGCAGTTTTTGTTACCTGAGTTTAGTTTGAAAAATAAAGTAGTTTCATAAATAAGGGGGAATTATGAATGGGGATTTTATAAGGGTATAACCTTATTTATATTCTTGTAGGTTTTCTATATTATTTTTCGTGATTGAGTTAGCTGTCCGTCGTGGCATTGATAATTCAGAAACAAATGAAATAATTAAAAAACTAATCAGAGAGAAAGATAGAGAAGATAGTAAAAAGAACAAGAATTGAATAATAAACTAGGCTGATTGTAAAAATGGGAATCGCTCATTGCGTTAACGGGGGCAAGAGTAGAATAAGGATACGAGCTACAAATAGAGTAGAGATGCTTCTGGCAAAAAAAAACGAAGAAAGAGAATCACTCTTCCTTCTTACTGAATTGAAGATAATCAAGTTTATTTGAAATATCTTTTAGAACAACATTTCGCTCTCTTTGAGCTCTAATAAGGCTAACAGCAAACCAAATTGCAAATATAAGACCTGCTAAGTATAGAATAATCATTAATAAAAACGGGATTATAGCTAATGCCTCCAACGTAGTACCTCCATTTATGTAAGTTACTAGAATTATAACACATTCCTTTGTAAGGTGATTTTACTGAGTACAAATGAAGTGATCTGTAGTTACATTTAACTCTTATCGCACTATTTAGTACATCCCTACAAGGATAACGGTTCTACTTCAACTATAGGGAGCAATAATGTAATAAGAAGTTGTTATTTCAAAAGTTGCACTGAGTTACGATTTTCTTCTAAAAAGGGAGTGATAAAATGCTTTTAGAAATAAAGGACTATGATGCTTCTGGTTTTTTAGAAATAGAAGAACTTCACAGTTTGAGGTATGAGGGGGATATAGAGTTTAATTTCTTCTTAACCCCCTATCAATAGGAACTAAGCAAAATGAAGCTAGTAATTTATTTTCGATTTTAATAATGACTCCCCATGCAAATCAAGATAGTCCAATTGATAAAGGTAATAAACGTTTCGTGGTAAAATATGGTGATGATTGGAAGACTATCTATAATTCACTATCTGAGTTGGTAAAAGGTTGTAGTGCTGATACTTGGGAAGAATCAGTGATAAGGTTAAGAAATCACTTTAGTTGGGAGTATGAGGGTATTCGATAAGGTGTTTTTTATTGAACTATAGGGAGCTATTCTTCAACAAGGAGAATAGCTTTCTTAATTGAGGTAATGAGCCAATAGATTTGTAACGAAAAAGGACACATTTCGTCTATATAAGGAAGATGGTTAAGGGAGATTTTTTTATGAAAAAAATGAGTTTGGTCTTATCTTTGTTTCTTTTATCATTTGGATTATTTGGTTGCCAGGAAAATAGTGAAGTAAAGGTAGATAATTCACAAGTTAACACCGAAAGATTGGAAAAAATTTCTATTGATTCAACGGAAAGCAATTCCGAAACACTAGTTATCAATGCTACAGAAACAATTGAAATGATTAACGAAGCGATAGAAAATGCTGAAAAACAATTAGGTATTATCAATATGGCAGACCCTGAATTTAAAATTGAAATTGGGGAGGAAACATATTTCCTTTGGATTGATGAAAAGTCTGGAACCATTATGAATATAGAGGATACACATACTATTTACTCTTTATCTGTTAGTTCGGTTAATCAAATTAACGAAATCATCTCATATAATTATTTGAACATTAGAGAAACTGCTTGGAACTTCTTAAAAGAAAAAGGTTGGAGTGATAGTGCCAAGGGAGAGTGGAAAAGTGCAACAGTCACTAAAATCATAGTTAGTGAAGAATATGAGTTGTTAGATAAGAGTTATGATGGTAAAGAGGTATTCTCTGTTCAATTTGAAGATAAAGAAAATGTTGTAGCAAGTACACCAATAATATTGGTTGATTCTGATACAAACAAAGTTATTGGGTATATACCAGGAGAATAACATTTACTTATTAAACTACCGGGTACAAGAGTTCAATAAAGGGTGTGATTATTACGGACAAGAAATTAATCGAGATATATGCTAATTGGCAAGATAAACTTGATGTAGACGAATGGTATTTTAGTAATGCATTTGAAGCACTTTCAGAGGATATGTCCTCTGAAAGTGCTTTTAACTATATTTCAGAAGTTATATATATGATTTTAAATTTGATGAGGATTTTTTATTTTGGGAGACACTTTATTTTTTAATCGACTTATATAGAATTGCGGAAACCACTGAAATACATCCAATACTTGAAAAGAATTCGTCTGCTTTGAGAGAGCATATACAAAAATATAAGGATTCATATTCTACTCCATTTCAAGAATTGCAAAGAATTCTTAGGGCTAATAGATAGTTCAACTTATTCAACAAACGGGGGCGAGAAATGAAATAGAAGAGGCACTGATCTATGAAGGATTAGTACCACTTTTTGTTGAAGTAGTGAGCAGGATTGTTTAAGAAGATATTGAAAGGTGGAGGTACACTGTTGGAATTATGGGATGTGTATGATATAAATCGAGGTAAAACCAATCGTACATGGGTTCGAGGAATAGAGCTTGAACCTGGGGATTTCCATTTAGTTATTCATGTATGTATTTTTAATTCAAACGGGGAAATGCTCATTCAACAAAGGCAGTCCTTCAAAGAGGGTTGGCCTAATCTGTGGGATCTCACTGCAGGAGGGAGTGCCACAGTTGGGGATACAAGTCAAACTGCTGCGCAAAGGGAATTGTATGAAGAGATTGGTTTGAAAGTAGACTTTCAGAATATACGACCTCACTTAACAATTAACTTTCAAAATGGATTTGATGACATTTATTTAATCCAAGAAGATGTGCAATTAGATATGCTTACTTTACAGTATGAAGAGGTTCAAAGTGTTAAATGGGCAAGCAAGGAAGAAATTTTGACGATGATCAAAAATGAAGAATTTCTCCCATACTACGAAAGTCTTATCCACTTACTATTTGATTGCCGAAACAAGCGTGGAACTATTCAAAGGTAAAAGAATTAAATAAACAACATGAGGGCGACGTTCCGCCCTCCGTTGAGTAATGACCAATAAAATTCGAGTTGAGTAAAAAGGGGATTGTATTATGAAAGAATGGTGCGGCTCAGCTGCAATTTGCATAAATGGAAATGAGATACTCATGGTAAGGGAAAATGGTAGTGATAAATGGGCTATTCCCTCTGGTGGAATGGAGAAGGGTGAAACTCCTGAACAATGTTGTCTAAGGGAAATGAAAGAAGAGACAGGCTATGACGTAAGAATTGTTGAGAAATTATTTGTTAAAGAGACTGTTATAAAGGGGATAGATGTAAAAACATATTATTTTATTGTAGAAAAAAATGGTGAGAGTGAAGGCATAAATGATCCGGACAATACTATTGTTGAAACGAGATGGTTGTCTGCTCCAGAATTGAAGAATATGCCCCAAGCATATCCTGAAGATTTAGAAAGACTTCTATCTTTATTAAGCTAAAGGATGCGAATGTTGAATAATGTCATCGCCTTTGTTTATTCTGTTCAAGAGGCAACCTTTGTGTAATTAATAGTCTTATTTATTGGGAGGTAGTATATGAGCAAAATATTTTTTATATTAGCAGTTGTCTTGGGACTAACAATTGTTGGTTGCTCAAAAGGTGAAATGCTAGATTCAAATCCTCCAAGTGTTTATCTGCAAATAGATCAGGAAAAATATCTAACCAAATTAGGAACTTATTGTTGGAAAAACAAATGCGCTGATGTAAAAGCTCCTCCAACTGAGCGGTTAAAAGGAAAGGAACCTATTGTAGTTACTCCTGGGGAGGTAATTTCATTGCTCATGGATTATGAGCCAAAGCCAAACGAGGTTTATTTTGCACAATACATCGATGTAGAAAGAAAAGAAGTCCAACTTAAAGACAATCGTTTCAATGCACCTATACATAAAGGGGTTTATTATTATTCATACCGAGTAGCCTGGATGGATGAAGAAGATAAACATTTATCTCACGGAGATGCATCTTATGATTTCGTTATAGAAGTGAAATAACCCTCTTCAACAAACGGGGGCAATTTTTTAATAGTGCCAGGGACTAATTTAGCAGGATTAGTCCCTGTTCTTATTGAAGTATTGGGCAGCATTCCTGTAATGATTAAAAATGGCATTTGAACAAAAAAATAACCTCTTGGTATGATATAGTGTCCGAAGCTGGCCAGCGAAAGGACAAATTATATATACCAGGAGGCCTTCATAATGAATTATAACCAAAATAATAAGATTGCTCAAATTACTTCTCAAACACTAATTATTGGTGTTGATATTGCGAAATTCAAGCACGTAGCACGTGCTCAAGACTTCAGAGGTATGGAGTTTGGTAAACCTCTATACTTTGAAAATGCGAAAGCTAGTTTTGATACATTTGTTGAATGGATTAGAGAGATTCAGGATCAACAAAACATGATTAATGTAATCATCGGTGTTGAACCTACGGGACACTACTGGCATAATTTAGCTTATTATCTTAAAGAAACTAATCTTAAGCTTGTGGTTGTCAATCCTAAGCATGTCAAGAAGACAAAGGAATTAGATGATAATTCCCCAACTAAGAATGATGTGAAAGATGCAAAGGTCATTGCTCAATTAGTGAAAGACGGAAGATACGCTGAACCTAATACTTCCAGAAGGAATATATGCCGATCTCAGAATCGCTAGAAAAATACGCGATCAATTCAATTATCCGTTGATCTACAAGCAGTACAAGGACAGGTTCACAATTGGATTGATCGATATTTTCCGATTCTTAACAGTTTTCAAGGATTGGGAAGGGCTATCAGCTCTTCAAATATTAAAGCTAAATCTACTACCACATGAGTTAGTTCAACTCCCTGATCAAGAGTTATTAGCTCATATTAGAAAAGCTGTGAAACGTGCAGTGGGCATAAGTAGAATAAAAGAATTAAAGAAGGCAGCCAGTGTTTCCATTGGAATCCGTGAGGGTTCAGATTTGGCCAAATTAGAGTTAAGCACGTTGTTAGATAAGTATGAACTCATTACTAAAAAGTTTGAACAACTAGAGGTTAAAAGGGACGAGCTATTAGAACAAATACCAGGAGTACACCAAATGCTAGCGATTACCGGTATAGGAAAAGATACGATAGCTGCGTCCTTTTGCGGAGGTTGGAGATCTACGTTACTATTCACACCCTCGTCAAATTATTAAACTTGCAGGATTAAGCTTGATGGAGCACACTTCAGGCAAACATAAGGGGCAAACAAGAATTACAAATCAGAGTTGTTATGCCCCTTGTAGCTAAGAATTCTGCTTTTAAAGCCTTGCATGAATACTATACAAAACGACCTGACAATTCATTGAAAAAGATGCAGTCACTAATAGCTTTATGTAATAAATTGATACGAGTTTTATTTGCAATAGGCAAGAAGCAGTTTGTGTTTAGTGAAGACAGAATGTTGAAGGATATTCCTCATATGGCTGAATTGCCAAAGGTAGCATAGTTTTCTCGGTAACTACGTAAAGAACATGGTTTATAAGTAGAGTATTTCAACAATTAATAGACATTTGAAGCATGGATTAGTCAGTAAATCAACTAAAATACGGACATAGATCCTGTCGGGCAGCATAACTGACATCTACCTCTGGAAAGGTTGGACGAAGGAATTTTGGAGCATAGACTCTGTGAGATATGGGAGGGTTGACCACCATGAGAAATGTAGACATCCACCAGTGCGACCATACTTTAACTAATTATCCACTTTTTGGATAGGGGTGGTTTAGGTAGCTACAGTCTTTTTTGCTTCTAAACTCCAAAATTTAACTGAAATACAACTTTATTCCATGTTATCAATGTCTATTAAAAATGGAAGACTATGAAATCATGAGAAAAAACGAGAAATCGAGAGATTTACCTTTATATATAGAGGGAGTTTAGTTGAAAAAATGATTGTCATTAAATCCGAGGTGTACTCAATACAAAGTTTATTATCTGTCGATTGATAGAGAGATATGTCAGAGGAGATATGTTAAATGATAGGATTGTATATTTTATGCTTAATTTTAATGTGCTTTATGGTGGAGTTTATGTTTATTCGTATGCATTTTAAAAAAGCGGGTTATAATCATGGGCTAAAAAGAGATGTTATGATTGTACTTGGTTATCCCGCAAAAAAGGATGGAAGCATGTCTCCAATTTTGCGAGAACGGGTCAATAAAGCAGCAGTTCTCTATCACGCTGGAATTGCTGAAGTAGTTATTTGTTCGGGTGCATCTGTCACAAATAATCATGTTGAGGCAGATGTCATGGCACGAGCCTTAGTGGAGTTAGGAGTGGATGGTAGCCAAATCATACGAGAAACGAAAGCAAGGGGCACTTATGAAAATTTGGTAAAATCCCGCGAAATCATGCACGAGAGAGGATTGAAAAAAGCGGTTATAGTCACCTCACCCTGGCACTTGCGAAAAGCCAGTTCATATGCGTTTCGGTTAGGAATAGAACATACCTTGGAAAATTCTAAAGTGCCAAAAGAATTCATCATAGGAGTAGGAATCATTTACGTTTACGTATACATACAGATGTTCATAATTTATTTACGTTTTCATAAAGTAAGACAATGAACCCTACTACATTAAAAAGGATGAAAATGTCTCTGTTTTATTCAAGAATAGATATAACAGTATGGGTGATTCTTCAACTACTATAAAAAATAAATTATGTAAGGAAGGAAAAAAGGCAATACTTAAGAAGACGCAGCTATTCATTTTTTTTAGGAGAGCGCCTGATTCATAGTCTATTAGAAAGCAAATCTTGAGACTGGATCAAGATGCTTCTGTATCTGTTTCTGTTTCTGTCAATGAAATGGTATATCCTACGCTTTCGAGTCGTCGTATATAGCTAGCTCTTATTAACCCATGACGAAGGAGTTTAGCAATCCACTCAGCATCATTTACATCCGTTTTCCTTCCAGGAACAGCCTTAATGTGTTGTGCATTTACTACAAAAAATTCAATTCCCTCACTTTCTAGTAAATTTACGATTGGTTTCCAGTAAACACTGGTGCTCTCCATAGCAACATGAGTACAATTGTGTTCCTTAATCCAGTCTAGTAGTTTCAACAAAAATACTGTTTTCGTCGAAAATGTTTGAATCTCCTTTCCTTCTGGTGTAAGAATACATGCGGTAATAGAATCTTTATGAACGTCCATCCCACATGCTTGTTCAATGATTACATCCATTGTAATCTTCCTTTCTACGACAAATTATGGAGGCTGGTGCAACAACCAGAACAGGATTAATCTACTATGAGTGCTTCCGCAAGGGAGCAACAGTCAGTGGTGCACCGTGGATGAAGGAGTCAGACTAAAGGATGGGCTCTAACGCACCATAGTGTATCGACCTTCCTCTCCCAGCCGTAGAACAAGTAATGACAGATCCAGAACATTTTCCTTCTCTGTGGTGCAGCGCCGATCTTGCGATGCATGGGAGGCTAAAGGGGGCTTTACACAACAGCTTATATTACAAAAAAGCAATTCTATAAATAGTAGGCTATGTTATAGGAAAAGGTTGATTTATCGTAAAATGGTAGGGTGACTTCTATCTTACATCTGGTTTTATAATTTCCAACTGAACTGGATTTTTATGTTAAAATAAGAATAAGTTTGTGAAGGTGACAGAGGTAAATCAGCATTCTTTAGTAAGGAGGGATTCTTTGAAAGATATAGAGTTAGAATATAAGATAGTTGGTAGTGGGAAGTCTATTCTTATCTTAGAAACAGGGATAGGTGGTTCGTTTTATAATTGGTATCCTTTTATTCAAGAGATTAAAGAAGACTTTACGATTGTTATGTACCACAGGGCTGGATACGGGAATAGTCCAGTTTCAAAAGAACTTCGAACAACTAAAAATATTGCTGAGGAACTTTATGAACTTATTGAAAGAATTGGTATTACTGAAAAATTTGTTCTAATTGGACATTCTTTTGGAGGATTGTGTGTACAGCAGTTCTCTAAAATGTACGCTAACAAAATAAAGGGACTAATCCTTATAGATTCTACCTCGTATAACTTTAACAAGTTATACAATCTTGATATACCTGTTATGAATTCCTTAATTTCAATAGATAAGATGGTAGACAACAATATGGAGAACTCTAAAAAATCAAAAGAAGAACTGAATCGGAAATTCAACAAGATGATTGTTCATTACGAAAATATTTTACCTTACAGCGAAGCAAAAGATTATGAGGAATTGATAACAAATCCCCTATTCTTTAAGACAATTGCTAAAGAATTTGAAAACTGGGGTATAAGTAGCAAAAATATTTTAGAAATGGGTGATTTCCCTGACATTCCACTAATAGTAATCGCCAGAGATATAGAAGTATCAGTAAAGTCTTTTGTTGAACATGACATACCTGTGGAAGAAGCAGTTTTATATGAAGAGGTTTGGCGTGAGTTGCAGATAGAATTATCTCAGCTGTCTAAAAAAGGCGAGTTAGTTGTCGCTGAAGGAAGTGACCATGACATTCACATAGATAGACCTGATATTGTAATTCAATGTTTAAAAAGGTTTTTATAACAATGAATTTCTAATAGGATAGGTATAAAATGAGCTTGGAAATACATTTTCCCAGCTCATTTTTATGTGCATTCTTAATTATTTTGAAATAACATTTGTTATGGTGTAGTTTAGTTTAAGAGGAACATATGAAGATAAACTCGAATAGATACTCGAAGTTACCTTTTATGGATTGCTTTAGAGGTGAAAGATGATGTAAAAGATATTATATGGTTTTGTCGTTATAATTTTATTAAGTATGCCATCGTTTACGTAAATGCTAAAAGTAATAAAATCGAAGAGAACTTGAAAAATTGTTACAGAAGTCACTTGCTTAAGGGGATTTAAAAGTAGCATCTCCATACTTGAATTACTACCATTTAAAAGATGACGCACTAATAAATTTAGGAATAGAAACATTAGAAAAACGAATAGAAGGAATCATAAGAGCCTATGATTTACGAAAAGTTGGATTTATTGTAAATGAATAGCAAAAGAGTCTTAATCCGACGTGAGTAAATATTCGCACGTACCTTTCTCAAGCAATAGCAACTGGCCACATGAGAGGGAATGCTATGGTAAGCAGTGATTATGCAATAAAGGTAGTTAATACTCTGACAAATAATTCTTTAGATGCTTCAACGCACGAAAGGAAAGACAGTTTAAGATAATAAATGATTTATTGGATTTAAGTTACATACATTGTAAAATAGTGTACTTAAATTAACGGGGAGCTAATCTTAAAGAAGGAGATTGGCTTTTTTCTTACAGTAAAGAGCAGGATAACTTACCAAGAAGAAACATAGTATTATTAATTGT
Source organism: Bacillus salitolerans (assembly GCF_042680805.1). Lineage (NCBI taxonomy): Bacteria > Bacillati > Bacillota > Bacilli > Caryophanales > Bacillaceae > Bacillus > Bacillus salitolerans. Next base: position 80,885 of record NZ_JBHUEM010000046.1, read on the forward strand.
ATATAATAATTGGAAGTAAGAGAATACAATCCCGACTTATTGACTTAATAGAAGATGGTAGAGGGATAATTCCCCTAGAAAGCAATTCTGGAAAGAGAGTAAATGATGCACCAGTTGGACAAGTTAATGTCCCAATTACATTTCCGTCGAGTGGTATTTGGGAGATTTCCTTAATGGTTGATAAAAATGAATTTAGTAACTTTAAACTTTTTGTTCCTGAAAAGGCTGAAAAACTAAAGAAGCTAGGAAAAATACCACCCTTATTGAAGTATCGGGGCAAGAGTGGAATAATGAGTTGTCGATATGTCAACTTGCAATGGGATCAGCTGTAGGCTGATCCTTCTTTTTAAAGGGTCGATTAGTTTAGGAAGGAATTTATATTAGTTAGTCGAATATTACCTTAATATTACAAATGGAGGATGAAGAAATTTGATAAAAGAAATTGATCCTTTATAGTTCCTAGATTATTACATATGAAAAATTTCATAAAATGCATTTTAGAAGAATGCAAAGAGATAGGGATGAAATTTTTTTAAGGAATTTTAATATGTCCAAGGATGATCTTGAAACATTGTTGTACTTTGGAATGATAAATATAAAAAGAGACATACATGTGTTAGAAGAACAACTTAATAAAATGTATAACTGTAATTTTGAGAACTTCATTAAAACAGAACTTGTTCACTTACAGAACAAATACCCTACCAATAAGACTATCCATTTAGAATTATATTAGATATTGAAGATGAGTTTGCTATCAGTAAGCTGGGGGGCGTTTCAGCTTTTACTGATTGGAATGGAAAAATGTGTTTTATCGTTCTTCCAGAAGAAAACATTCGTAAAACTTTACAGTCTGTTAAGCACATGAATTTCATCATCACTGGCGAATAAGTTCGTTAGAAATGAATGAAGAAAAAGAAACATTACTAGACAGAATGATCCTTGAAGGATTGGCAGAACACTTTGTTGAGAAAGAACTAGGAACTGATTTCTTAGGTCCACACAAAAGTGTTCTAACAGAAAAACAGGCTAAATTCGAATCGAACATTGAACAAATTAATATTTATTTAGAAAACACCCCCAAAGTTATGAACAAAATATTTGGCGAGTATTTAAAGAGATTTATTTAAAAAAATTTGAAGTTAATAGAAAGATTGTGATTGTTGATGAAACTTTTCTTTTAATGGAGTCTCCTTTGTTCTACTTTCAATAGCAAGATTGTGAAAAAATGTACTTATTAACGGGTGCGATTATGGAATAAGGAAAGGTACTGTACAAGCAGAATTAGTACCTTGTGGGAGTAAAGAAGCAGGTTAGATAAAGAGTCATGGTAAGTATTCTAAACATTCTGTTATAATCAAAAAGATTGATTTGGAAAGGGGGTTTTACCAATGATGATAATCGAACAATAATAAATAGGAATAAAGTTAGACAGAATCTACTTGTTCAAGCGTATTCCTTTTTATTTAACCAGGTTAATAAATGAATAATAGTAATTATCGGGAGGAATAGCTATGAACAAAAATATACAAGAGAAGGTTACAGATATTCAAAACAAGGTTGATTTTTCAGGTTCAGTATTTGTTGGAGACAAAGATAAGGTGTTGCTAGAACAAAACTTTGGTTATGCAAATCGTTCTGATCAAATAGAAAATAACTCTGCGACACGTTTTGGAATTGCATCTGGATGTAAATTGTTTACTGCAATAGCGGTCTGTCAACTTGTTGAAAAGGGGAAAATCTCTTTCGACTCTAAATTGACCGATTGTCTTGATATTGAACTAAAACGCTTTGATGAAAAAGTGACTGTCCATCATTTACTGACACATACTTCTGGAATACCAGATTATTTCGATGAAGATGAAATGGATGACTTTGAGGAACTTTGGGTTGCAAATCCTATGTATCACATAAGAAAGTTAAAGGATTTCTTACCACTGTTTCAAGATGAACCTATGAAAGCAAAAGTAGGAGAATCGTTTCACTACAATAATGCTGGTTACATATTATTAGGGTTAATTGTTGAACAGGCAAGTGGACTTGAATTCTCTGACTACATTCAAGAACACATTTTCAATAAGGCTAATATGACGAATTCTGGGTATTTTGCATTTGATTCTCTACCGCCAAATACAGCATTAGGCTATATCGATAAAACTGATGGAACTTGGAAAACAAATATTTATTCATTACCTGTAAAAGGTGGTTCAGATGGTGGTGCATTTGTAACTGCTAATGATATGTCTAAGTTGTGGACAGCACTTATGAATTATCAACTTTTAAATGAAACGTACACAAATAAACTTTTATCCACTCATACACAAGTAAATGACAGTGGCTATTATGGCTATGGTATTTGGATTAAGAAAACCATAGAAAACAATATTCTTAAATATCATATAATGGGTTATGATCCAGGAGTTAGCTTTCACTCTGCCCATTATCCAGACTTATCCATTAATGTAGTTGTTTGTTCTAATAAGTCGGATGGGGCGTTTGAAATAATGAGTGGAATAGAAGAAGAATTGGTAAAAATAAAAGACTTAAAATAGAGATGTATTAGAAGAGCCCAACTTTTTAGGCTCTTCTTTTTAAATACCTAAAAGATTGTGCAAAGATGCGCTTAAAGTAACGGGTAGCTTTTGCACAACAATAGCTTATATTACGAACGGGTCGGATAGTGTAATAAGAGAATCCAGTTGGAAAATAGGGTTAAAATCAATTAATTTACAGTTAAATCGTGACTATATTCGCCATTTAAAGTGATTCTTTTCTTTTTAAAAACTTCTTTTAGAAAATTTAGAATTTAATATGGATTATTATGGTAATATTCTTATATATTACTATTGAGGGGGGCTGTATGATTAACGCGTATAAAGCACTTAAGTTTTTTTTATTACTTATATTATTAGTTATTCTTATAAGTGGATGTTCAAAAACAGCTGTTGAAACAGTAGATACAACAAAACTACAACAAGAGTTAGAACATGCAAAAGAACTAGTTAGTCAAAAGAATACATCACTATATGAATTAGATCAGAAATATAAAAGATTACAATGGGAAGCAGCCAAAACAAATGAAAAATTAAATGAATTACAACAACAAATTAACACATTGGAAGCAGTTCAACATAATTTTTCTATCATTAAAGGTGATATTATTCCTTTACATAATTGGAAGCAAGAAATTAACTTGGTAAATATTCTTGGAGAGCCATTATCAGAGGAGCTCACTTCATTAAGTGGAGATGGATTTTCTGGGACGTTTATAAAAGAAGTGAACTATGAAGGTTTAAAAATTGTTTTATTTTCACCAGATGGAGACTCTTATTGGATTATGAAGATGGATATTGTAAGTAATGAATATATGACTCCAAAGGGAATTAAGGTTGGCGATCATATAGATGCAGCTAAACAAGCTTATCCAAATTTAACAATTTCACTGGATGGGATTAGTAAGGAAAATATCGGCTTTTATGAATTAACTTATGATTATAATTATTTAATATTCAAGGTAGAAAATAGTTTTATCAAAAGTATCCATTTAAAATATGAAATGCCTTAAGTCATTTTTATTTAACTATCGGGGGGGGGGGGGCTATTGCACAACAGCTATATTCGAACGGGATAAGAATGGAACAAGCAACGGGTCAAAGACTCGTTGCTGTTTCATCCGTTTAAAAGTATTTTTGATAAAACTCTTTTCTCAGTTTTCCGCTCAGTTGAGCATAAATACGAGTAGTCTCACTTTTCTCATGCCCTAGAAGGCTTTGAATGACATCGATAGGTGCACCATTATTTAACAGGTGTGTAGCAATAACTATGCCTCAATTGATGAGGATAAATCTCTTTATTTATACCAGCCCTGTTTGATATTCTCTTAATAACATATCTCATTTGTGCGATGATCATTCTGTGTGGAAAGCGTTCCGTAACAAATATAGCTGATTCCATATCAGTCCTTTCATCAAGGTATTTTTTGAGCCAAATATCACATTGGATATTATTAGTTTAGCGCATAGAGTTAGATCTATAAAATCCCTTTTTAGATGGGCTCACGAAGAAGGCAAACTATCAAAAAACCCAACAAGAAAAATAAATGAACCAAAAATGGGGAAACGTATCCCTAAGTTTTTAACCGAGCGAAGGCTTTAGATTTTTACTTGATTCAGCTAAATACTGTTTTATCTGATTTGTCGTAATTCATATGCTTTTAATGTCTGTGGTGAAAATCCTTCAATTCTCTTATCAGCTTTATAGGCTTTTGCCAGGCTTCTGATAACCTCATTTGTCCTACCTCCGAAATATATATAGAAGGATTATTGACAAAAGAAATGAATAGAAAACTGTAAAGTGTATTTTTAAAATAACCCTTCTTTTAATTATAGAGCAATACAAGTAGAAATTTCGGCTAGCCCCAATTATTTGTAGATTTTCTCCCTTGAATTTGTCTAAGGAAACAAGATGGAATGGGGTTTAGTACGTGAGCAATATCCCGATAAACTAGTATTAGTTGAAGCATTATCTACTTCATCAAAAGACAGCGTTCGTACTGTCGAAGAAATGTCCATCATCTCAACTTTTGATGATAACATGTACGCATGGAATGCGTACAAAAGAGTACATAAAGAAAATCCTGAGAAAGAACTTTATGTATTTCATACCTCCAAAGAAAAGCCAGAAGTTATTGAAAAATTTTTTTATTGGCGTGCGAGGCCGAAGATGGAGTTAAGAGTTGAAGATGGTCTTCTATTAGACAAGGTGACTCTTGAATATCAAGGTAAAAAATTACAGCTAGATAATGTATTGGTGGACACTGGGTGCTCAGATAGTATTTTTGACACTGACTTATTGGCTAAAATAGGTCTCAATGTGGATTATATCAATGGGGTACCTACTACTATGTATGGAGTTGGTGGAAAAGGCGAGGTCTGTAATCAACAAATTGTCACTGATTTTTATATAGATGGACAAGCCTTAAATCATTTCCACTTCAACTAGGTATAACACAAGATATTTACGGATTCGACAGATTTACCGGACTTGATTTTAGGATGGAAACAAGTCTGATAGTTGACTTCTCTGAATTAGTAGTGAGTTATAATGGGTTACAAAAGCTGCATTTACTATGAAAATATTTGCCGTCAATTTGACGGTTTTTATTTTAATCATGATGTACTTTAACTAAATTATAGGGGAAACTTCTTTAATAAACAAAATGAGAGGATCTGCTGTGCTATAGTTTCATTTTATAATTGGAAGAAGGGCAAAAACCTGTTTTTATTAAGTTAGGTCAAGATTTTTCAGATGAAGTTTTTATATTTTCGATATTTATAGAGTGGAAGTGATATTTGTGTTGAGATGTACCTGGTGTATGAAAAAAATTAAAGATAACAATCCAGTATTCGGACTATGTGTAAAGTTTGCAGAAGGTATAGATTATTCCGAATCTGAAGGTACAATTATTCAAGTTGGTCTTCGTACTCGCAATACGAGTGTCCCAATGATTGTAACTGCTAGGGATTCAGAGGCCAAAATTCAAGGTACTGATGGTATTTTTGCTATATGCAGCGAGAAATGTGGTACAAAGATGAAAAATACCCTAGAAAATGAAGTATCTTTTAGAGAAATTAAAGATATTTCTCTTGGATGATAACAAAAGAGATTACAACAGTAAATTGAAAAAGTATATAATGTAACTCAATTTTGACTAAAGGGGAGCTAATGTGCAACAAGAAAATGCGATCAGCTACGGCTGGTCTTTTGTTTTATAATGAGGTTAGAGGGCAGGTTTATAAAGAATTGAGGTGTTTTAATGAAAATACTTTTTTCCATTCTTTTTTTACAACTAATAACTTTTCTATTATTCTTTATAGATTTCTATACTATGTTCTCACATCAAACAGTAGTACTAATATGGAGTTCATTAGTCCTTATAGGTTTTTTCTACGGTTTCAAAGGGGTAATCAAGTATAAAGAAGATGTTAGGATGTTTATGTTATCAACTACGACGGTAATAACGAGTGTTTGCTTATTGTTCTTTATGTATTTAATTATTTTGTCATCAATGTAATAAAACAATGTTCGAACAGAAAGGGATTGATATCGTCTGAATTTATAATTTTTGATTAACGGGTGCTAATCTTCAAGAAGGAGATTGGCTTTTTTGTTGAAGTAAAGAGCAGTTTAGCATAATTAGAATTTACCTTAAATTACCAAGAAACAAGTGTGGTCTAAGCTCGTATATTAGGTAACTGAAATAGGGGGGATTTAATGAAACACTTAATTATAATCTTTATTTTGATGGTAATTCTTAGTGGCTGCCAATTGGGTAGAAGTGACTTATTAGATACTTCAAAACTTGAGAAAGAAGAAATTGAAGGGAATTTAACGGAGGAACAACTGAGTGGAATTCCAACCTTATATAAAGCTCCTTCTCTAGAAGTAGCTCTAGATGCCGTTCCTTTCACAGTTAATCTGCCTGAAGCATTACCTTTTGAAACAGAAGGATTTAAGGTAATAGCAATACAAGATTGGGGCGATAGAGATGACAAAAAGGATATTTCAATAGAATTACAGGCTTGGGGAGAAGCATCAGCACCTATGGATAAAAACGTCACTATCATGATACATGATTTCGAAGTGACTTATTCTACTTCTGGTATAAAAATAACATTAGATAATGGGATAGAAGCACGTTATGATATGGACCACAAAGCAGGCGGAAATATCTATTTTGTTCATAAAGGGCTTATTATAAGTATTAGTTATACCGATAAGGAAAAAGAATTCGAAAAAGAAAAAGTGCTAGATGTATTAGTTACGCTAGCCAATCAAATGTTGAAGGAGTAAAATGTTAACACCTAAAAAATTTTTCCTGTTAGAATTTAATAATGGAGAAATGGTATTGCTTAACTTAACGCCTAATAAGAAATATGAAATACTAGATGTTGTCATTGTTCCTGATGAACTAAAGTCTATCTTTAAATAAGAACGGCCTTTATTGTGTTAACGGGTGCAAATCTTTAATAAGTCGGTACTGATCTAAGGAGGATTAGTACCTTCTTTTATTGAAGTATTGGTGCAGAATAGTTCAACAACGTAATTACGAAAAATCTTTCTATAATGCTATTCAGCATAAAGTAAAAGGGGTGTAAAGTAATGAAGCGAAAAATCATACTTCTTATCACTATAACGATAATGATTGGTATAGCAACGTATGGCTATTACTTTTATAATATCCCCCAAAAAGGGAAAGGCTTTACTAAGATGACGATTTATTTAAATTGGGATAAGGAAGGACCATATGTTATTACTGATAGAGAAGTGATAAACACTGTTATAGACACAATCAATTCAGGCTCAAGAAAAAATATTTCAAAAATAATATTTGAAGAAGGTCCAGACGGAAGAATTATTTTTAGTGGGAAGAAAAAAGGTGTTGAAGTCGGAGTTTTTAGTAACGGAGGAAACGTAGTTACCGATAAATATTATATTATTACAGGTTTAAACCTTGATGAGATAATCAATAAAAACAATTAGGTTTTTTACTACCATGAAAATTAAATTCTGGCATGTTGAAAAAATGGCAATACTAAAGAAGACGCAGCTTATTCTTTTTTTAAAATAGGAGCGTCTGATTTGTAGGTTGTAAGATAACTAACTTTGACTGGATCAAGATATTTTAGCTTAAAGGTTGCCTCTTGAACAGAATAAGCAAAGGCGATGACATTATTCAACATTAGCTACCCATTAGTAGAACAACATTCTACCAAATGTGTAATTATTAGTCTTATTTATTGGGAGGTAGTAAATGAGCAAAATATTTTTTATATTAGCTGTTATTTTGAGACTAACAATTGTAGGTTGCTCAATAGGTAAAATGCTAGATTCAAATCCTCCAAGTGTTTATCTGCAAATAGATCAGGAAAAATATATAACCAAATTAGGAACTTATTGTTGGAAAAACAAATGCGCTGATGTAAAAGCCCCTCCAACTGAGCGGTTGAAACCTGGGGAGGTAATTTCATTGCTCATGGATTATGAGACAAAGCCAAACGCAGCTTATTTTGAACAATACATCGATGAAGAAAGAAAAGAAGTCCAACTTAAAGACAATCGTTTCAATGCACCTATACATAAAGGGGGTTATTATTATTCATACCGAGCAGCCTGGATGGATGAAGAAGATAAACATTTATCTCACGGAGATGCATCTTATGATTTCGTTATAGAAGTGAAATAACCCTCTTCAACAATCGGGGGCAATTCTTGAATAAGTAAGTGATCAGCTGCTGCTGGTCATTTTGTGTTTTATCGGGTCGTTTAGTGTAACAAGGGTACAGTATTTTATCTTCATGAGTATTAACAGTAAATTACTATATTTTAGTAAAATCTCTCCTTAAATATAGATGATATGGTAAAATGAGAAAGTATGTTCGTAACACGGTGCTTTTGATATGAAAGGTAAAATAGAAGAGAGGGTTTGTAGTTATGGAGTTTAATATAAAAAACGATTATTTTAATAAAGCTATTTCAGAAGTTAGTAAGTCTGTATCTACTAGAACAACACTACCAATATTAACAGGGATAAAAATAATAGCTGATACTGATGGTTTAACACTAATAGGTAGCAATTCAGATATTATTATTGAAAGAATTCTTCCTAAATCAAATGATGGCGAGAATATGTTAGAGGTACTTAAAACTGGTAGTGTAGTAATTTCTGCAAAGTATCTTAGTGAAATAATTAAGAAGTTACCTAATGACATTTACTTAAAAGTAAATGATAATCAATCAGTGGTTATACAATCTGAAGAAATAGTTACTAAATTAAACGGCATTAATGGAGAAGAATATCCTTCTTTGCCTAAAGTTAATTTAAGTAGTAATTTTAAAATTAAAAGTGATGATTTAATAGATATTATTAAGCAAACTGTATTTGCTGCTTCCAAAAGTGAATCAAAACCCATTCTTACTGGGGTTAATTTTTCTTTTCAAGAAGAATTACTTACTTGTGTTGCAACAAATTCACATAGATTAGCTTTAAAAAAATATAATATTAAATCTAATTTAAATGGTTCCTTTATTGTACCTAGTTCGTCTTTAATTGAATTTTCAAGGTTATTTGGTAGTTGTACAACTGAAATAGATATATATGCAACAGAAACAAATATCGTCTTTAAATCTAATACTATCTCATTATACTCAAGGTTAATTGAAGGTGTATATCCTAATATATCAGCTTTAATTCCAGAACAATCAAACACAATTATCACTTTAGACACGACACAACTATTAAAAGGTATTGATAGAGCTAGTTTATTTGCTAGCGAATGGAGAAATAACAATATTAATTTGCAAATTATAGATAAATCGAGGTTAAAAATCTCTTCAAAATCCTCAGAGATGGGACAAATTGAAGAAGTGCAATACATAAAGGGTATTTCTGGGGTTGATGAGTTAGATATTTCTCTTGATGGGAATTTTATGATGGATGCATTAAAGGCTATTAAAGAAGATGAAGTAAAATTATGTTTCAATGGTTCGATGAGACCTATTTTGGTAATACCCGAAGGAAATGAACAACAATTACAACTAATATCTCCAGTGAGATCCTATTAGATGTGAGATTAGTTGATTCTGTTTGTCTTGCATTTTAAACTTCATATAAGAGCTTCCTTCTTAGATCTTAAGTTTAGAGTGGTGTCTATTCTTAAAATCTTACTGAGGAGCTCTGTTTTTTTCAAATCCGAAAATTAACCAGCTACAGGAATTCTAACGGGTAATTATCTTGAAGAAGGGACAATTTTGTATAATAAGGCATTTGGATTTTTATGGTAGTATATAGTGTAAGTGATTGGAGGGATACGATTGAAACTATGCATAAATTGTGAATCTGATATGGTAGAAAAAAAGAATTTCTTTGCCTTTAAAATTCCTATTGTAATTATTCTTATTTTAATACCCTACGGGATCTTTTTATGTTGGCTTCCGTTTTTAATTCCAGGTAACTATGCATGTAAAAAATGTGGCAGAGAATATCGTAAAGTAAAAAAGAAATAGATTGGCGAGAATTTGAGAAATTAAAGAGAGAAAAAGAAGAAAATGTTTAAGTCATTGTCCCTCAAGTAACGGGGGTATATGTTGAACAAGACAGATTCTAAAAACGTCAGGCATTAAGCCAGCAGGCTTTATGCCTGTTCTTGTTGAAGTGTAAAAGTGAAAGATAGTAGAGGATAGGAAGAGGTAATATATATGGATATTTATGAAGTGGTTATAATAATCTTATTAGTATTTATAGCTTTAATTCTTATTAAAGTAAATCTGGAAAGGTAAAAATTTAGAGGATGTTCTCTATCGCATAATTAGGATTTTTATTAATCATTTGCAGCTAAAGTGCAATATTTCAATTTCATATGGTGCATATAGAGATATATAATTTTCACTAACGGGTGGCGAGAGTGCAATAGACGTGGTATTGATTCATAAGGATTAGTACCACTCTTTGTTGAAGTAAGGAGGCAGGATTGTTTAAAAAGGAGATAAAAACTTTTGGTATTATTAAATAGTAATATTACTCAATTAAGGAGATACAGAATGATGAACCACTTTTACTCTAACAATATAATATTAGAAAATGATATTGTGAGGTTAGTGCCATTTAAAGAACATTACATAGAACAGTTAAAAAAAATTATCTACGATGAAGAAGTATATTACACAATTGAATGTAAAAATGAAGATGATTTGGAAAGGTACGTTGCGGAAACTACTGAACAAAGAAAAATGGGAAATTCATACCCCTTTATAATAGTTGACAAAAGAACTAATGAAGTAGCGGGTTCGACAAGATATGGAAACATTCAATTCAATAACAAGCGGTTAGAAATCGGATGGACTTGGTACGGTAAACCATTTAGGGGGACAGGATTAAATTTTGCTTGTAAATATGAACTATTGAGATATGCCTTTGAAGTTATGAATATTAGAAGAGTGCAATTTAGTGCGGATATAGAAAACATTCGTTCACAAAATGCAATTAAAAAGTTGGGAGCTACCCAAGAAGGAATATTTAGAGCAAACTATATTAATTCGTCAGGGCAAAGTCGAGATGATGTTTACTTTAGCATTATTTACAAAGAGTGGGAAAAAATCAAGAAGAGTGTATTTAAAGAATTCGCTAAACAGATTGACTAATGTTTTTTACATATTTCAAAAATAAGATTGTGAATTATTTAACGTAAATTAACGGGGCTAATGCTGGACAAGGGTAGTCGCCTCTCCGTTTTGCGTAAAGTGTAGGATAGCTTAATTGAAATAGTCCCAATTTGAAATTCATGGGGTGATAATAATATCTAGCAATACAGTATTATATATTATTTTCTTTCTTCTGATTATTATTGAGTTTTTTGTGATAATTTGGGTTAACAAAAGGTATAAATCGATGTTTCCAAACGACAGACTTCAAAAGATTATTTTTAATGTTTTTCTCTTCCTCTTTGGGCTAACTGCAATAATTGTCTTTCTTAGTTCATTAGCGGATACCTTTAGGATGTATTAAGCTAAAGACCAGCTATTAAAGGTCAAGCGACTAAAGAAAATATTTTCAAATATAATTATTGAGCTTTTTAGGAGTGGCAAAGAAACCTAGACCTGTCACTTTAAAAAAATGACAAACATAGGCTATAACTAGTTATTTTCTGTTTCTTTCAAACGAGGTTGATAGGGTTGTCCATCTCTTAATATCGCAAAGATAATGTGTGTTAGTTTACAAGCAATTGCCCCAACAGCTGTACCATGTGCTTTTCCTCGATCACGCATTTTTTGATAAAAAAGGGAAAGTGCGGGGTCATGATAACTAGCAACAAATGCAGCTTGCCATATAGCTCGTCTTAGGTACGGAGAACCACGGTTAGAGAGCTTAGTATTAGATCCAGTAAAGTCACCTGATTGATAGACTGAAGCATCGAGGCCTGCAAAAGCTACTAATTGTCCAGGACGTTCGAAACGGTTAATAGAACCAATTTCTCCTAATATAACGGCAGCCGTTACATCACTTATTCCCGATATAGTTGTAAGAAAATGTTCTTGACGATTAGAAAGTTCAATCATAACTTTTTCAATTTGTTGAGTAAGCTGTTTTTCAAACAAACTTATCTGTTCCAACAATAGGTGGATTTGCATTTTAAACACTTCTGTTCCATTAGAAATACCAAAGCTGCGAGTTGGTCAGTATCAATAGTTAATAAATCTTCTGGTAGGGGATACTTTAGAAGAATTTCAGTAGAAGAAACTCCAAAGACATCAGAGAAAATCTCCTCATATTCAGGAAAGACCTGATCTAGTAACGCAATAATTTTCCATTTAATATCTGAAGTTTGGTCAACCAAAGCATAACGTAAACGCTCTAATTGTCTAAGTTGAAGTAGATCATCCTCTACAAACGGTGTTTCGTCTGGAGAGTCTATCCGAATAACTTGAGCTATAAGGTAAGCATCCTTCACATCCGTTTTTGTTTTACGAATATAAAAATGGCGCAATGCATCTGACTGCATAGGGTTAAATGCAGTAATCTTAAATCCAAGATTATGTAGAAAATAGAAGACAGAAAGCCAATAATGTCCAGTAGCCTCCATACCACAAGAACAATTATCTAGTGATACATTGTGTTTGTTTATATATTCAAGCAGTTTTTCACTGCCTGATTTTGAATTGGCGAAGCGTACTGTCTTTCCTACAGGATCTCCCTTTTCATTTATTAAACCTGCTTCATGATGACGTTTACCAATATCAATTCCAAGATAAAACATGAAGCTGCACAGCCTATAAATAATTGACCAAATGATAAGGCCTCTTTTACTTTATAGATATCCAACCTCGTTCGATATACGACAACTAAGTGTCATCCAGCTCATACGAATAGTTCTATAAAGAAAGAGGTGTCAGTCTTTAGCACGAAGACATAGCTTTAAGGGGGCCGAGCGACAACTTCTACCTGATTTAAAATACATTATACAATGAGTACAATGTTTAAACCCAGAAAAAATCTGGTTAATCATAATATACGAGGGGGCGTATCTACGACAAGCAGATACGCTCTTTCCCTATTGGAGCATTTATTACAATAAGAATATTTGTTAGAGGACTAATATTTTCGGAGGTATGACTGTGGATAGAACAAAGGTAAGAGTTTATTTTAGTCTATTTGGTGATACATTTCCCTTAGATTATGTGACTGAAAAATTAGGGATTACACCTTCTCATACTTATAGAAAAGGAGATGTAATTCCCAATCGTTCAACGACTCTGTTTAGAAAAGAAACTTCTTGGGATTTAGATACTGGTTACCAAGAATCTCTTGATGTAAATGAACAATTACAACAAATTATAACCCAACTTCGAAATAAGGTATCAATAATTAGTGAGATAAAAAAGATTTATTCTGTTGAGTGTAAGTTCTTTATCGTCGTGGAAATAGAAGAAGGAAATACTCCAGGCTTATATTTGGATAGAGATATTATTAACTTTGCATCAAATATTGAAGCTGAATTTGTTATAGATTTATATGCAAACCCTTATAAGGAATATAACGAATAAAGGAAGAACAAACCTTATTCAAGTAACGGGTGCATTTCTTAATGGAGGAGAAATACACTTTTTTGTTGAATTAAGGAATATCTATTGAAAAAAGCATTATAGGGAAGGGCGAAACTATGAATTTGGATAGATATTATTTAGAGATGGCACTTATAGAAGCTGAAAAAGCATTAGAGGAGAATACATATCCAATAGGTGCGGTTATCGTTGATGAAAAATATAAGTTAATTGCCAAAGGGAGAAATAGAGTTCATCCACAACAAGATGCAACAGCCCACGCAGAAATTGATGCTATAAGAAATGCTGGTGAAGCAATATTAAATGCGAAAGTTATACGAGAGAAATTTACAATATATACTTCATTAGAGCCCTGTCCAATGTGTACAGGTGGTATATTGTTTGCAAACATAAAAAAAGTTGTTTGGCTTTTAAACGATGATTTAGGCTTTGGTGGTTACAGAAAAATAAAAGCAACTAATGTTTTTGACGAAAGATTTAATGAAGTTGAACTAATTGAGGAACCGTTTGAGGACTTGAAAAAAAGACAAGAAGAACTAATGGAAAAATGGGCAACAAACCCAAATAACGTTGTGAATTTACGAAATGCTCTAAACAAATAATTGTTATTCAACTACTATTCGAATAAAGGGGGGTGTAAATTGATATTACACACAGAGATATTTGGTGAAGGGGAACCTATTTTATTTCTTCATACTGGGTTACAAACTGGTTTAACAGACTTTGAATATCAAAGAGATTATTTCAAGAAAAAGTTTAAAGTGATTGTTCTAGATTTAAGAGGTCATGGTAAATCGATTGAAAATGATTTTTCAAATTACTTTGAAGATTGTGCTTCCGATTTAGCAGAAACACTAGATAAATATAAACTAGACCGTGTGCACCTTGTAGGCTGTTCATTAGGAGCATTAGTGGGTCTTAAATTTGCAAAAATGTTTCAAAATCGGATTACAACCTTAACTCTTTCTGGGATATTTGCTAAAAAGCCCAGCAATTGGAGTGAAATGAATAAATTACAAATTGAACAACAAAGAGAGTTTCTAAAGAATGAACAAGCAGTACAATATTTTGATACTTTACATTCATCAGATTGGAAGCAGTTCATTTATATGTGCGAAGACGAGAGTTGGTATCCATTCAATGAAACTAGAGATATAAAGACTATATCCTCCCCAATACTTTTTATGGTAGGTGAAGGAAATAAATATGAAACAGCAGGAGCAAGTATGTATCCTGAAATGAATAAACAAGTACATGTTTCAATAATTCCTTTTGCATCACATTTAGTACATTCTGAACAGCCAGAGATATATACGAATATTTTAGAAGAGTTCATAGTGAGATATTCTTGAATTTTACAGGGGCACTTCTTGTTTGAAATGTTCTCTAGTTTAATTGAAGAATTGTCACATCCTTCGGGAAAGACTAGCCAATTCCTTTGGATTTAGGGATATATGGAAAATCAAATGAAGAGGTATCACTCTAAAGGGCTCTCTCATAGTCCAATAACACTAAAATTTAATAAGAATAGTGTTATAGGCGCGAAAAGGTATTAGAAATTACCGTACAAGTCCTACTGACGAAAACCTACTCGATGGAGTGGTGTAATTCATGGTGCGTGATTTGAATGAATATGGTGAGAATGTGGATAAACCTACAATAAAAGGTAATGCTGACGAACTTCAGAATGTACGGGTCTATACCTGCGATACATAGAAATGTGTATATCACCAAATTGTGAGGTTAGATGTGGAAGAGAAAGAATAGCTAATATTAAATCCATGATACGTTACAGGCGTATGAAAACTAACAGGCTTACCGGAAACACCTAAGTTCATTCTTTACTAGATATAATTCAACTTTGTAAGCTGTTAACGTGGAGAGCTTACTTCCAAAGAAGCGTTGGCGAGGAAAACATTAATGATACTAGTTGCTGGATAACCTGCCATAATATCAGTGAACGTGGTGGTAAGTACATTGAAATGTTTAATCCACATGGAGGGATAGTCACTAGACTAAAGAAGAATCATTTAATCATGAAGGCAAATCTTTATCGGTTAATAAGGTTCTAGTGAGACTGATAGGGGTTCAATTGCTACGGGAGACACCACCGACTTATTGAAATGAAAGAATTGAGACATGGAAGGTATTATACTATCAAATTGTTGAGGATTAAATCGAAATGGATTAGGTGGAACGCCGTATGATTCGAGAGTTTCATGTAAGGTGTGAACTAGGGGAAAAGGGAGCGATAACCTCAAACCCTTACCTATCTTTATGAAGGTTTTATTAGATTTTAGGAGGAGAACAATGAAACCATTAATTCCAAAAGAAATGAAAGTTCCTGATTTAAATTCCCGTCAGATAGAAGAATTAACAAATATAGTATTTTTACCAGAAGTTGAACCAACATATTGTGACGCTATCTTTGTTTTTGCAGGTACCCATCCAGGTCATTGGGAAAAAGCGATTGAAGCTTATAAAAAGGGGTATAGTCAAAAGTTAATTGTCACAGGAGGAGTTAGTCCCACAGGTGTTAAACATCCACATTGGAAAGATCAAAATGAATCAGAGGCTAATGTAATTATTTGTAAACTGTTGGAAAATGGTATAAAGCGGGATTCTATTGTTTTTGAAAATAAGTCTCGAAACACGTTGGAAAACGTACTCTTTGCTAAAGAAGTTTTTGATTTTTCTTCAATTAAAAGTTTATTGTTTGTATGTAAAAATCACGCATGTGGAAGACAATATCGAACCTTGGTACAACATATTCCAAATAATATAAGCTATGTATCATTTGGATTTAATGCCCATTATCAAGGGCATACAGTATCAAGGGACGATTGGATGAAAACTGAAATTGGAAGAGCAAGGGTTTTTGGTGAATATTTACGAATTCTTCATTATGGCAAAATGGGGCATATATTCCCTCTTGAAAAGGAAGTTGAGGGTCTTGAAGAATTTTCATCCTAGTACTTAAATAGTTCAACCAAGGTGAAAGTTTGTGAGACGATGTACTTAAAGTAAGGGGTCAAATGTTGAATAAAAAAGAAGGGTCAGCCGAAGCGATCCTTTTTTTTTTAGGGTCGTTTAGTTTACAAAGATTTGGACATTTATGGTAGTATTTTTTAAGGGAGAGAAGGAAATTGTGGAAAATCTAAATCAAAAAATACTTTTATTCGTAATTGTAATCTTAATAGCATTATGCTCATTTTTTATTTTTCAGTGGAATAAAGAGAAAAACCAATCAAAAAGATTTAAATAGTATCAAGGATCACATAGTTTTTAAGAATTTCACCTATTTAACAAAGGAATTAAATGGTATTGCAGATACATTAAACAAATATGATGATGGATTCAATGAACAAGAGATGGACTTATTTACACATTCATTAGATAAAGATATTAGAGCGCTTAATAAAACTGGAATGAATTTATCATATTATTTAAATCCTACAAGCCTTAATGGAATGTTAATATATGAACATTATATATGGAAAATAGAAGAAATTCTGGATGAGATTAATGAAGGGAAAATCTCCGATGAAAATGAAATCCATTTTATTGGCAATGTCATAAAGAAACAAAATGTGCAATTATCAGAATTGTTTTATGGCAAGGAACCAGTTGGTGTAGAAGGTATAAATACAAAAGAAGAAATTATGAAAGTAATTGAAGTAATTGATTTGATGAATACAGAAATTGGAGAAATCGTAAATAAATAGGATAAGGCTTATTGTGTTAAGAGGTCTAATCTTCAGGGAAAGAGACTGGCGTTTCTTATTCAAGAATAGAAGCAGTATAGTGGAAGAAGGATAACTTTTCCTAGCGTAGAATAATTATAAAGAGAACCTTACTAATTTTGTGAAAATAGTAGGGTTCTTTTTAGAATCTAATTGCCAGTAAGCTGGGGGTACTATGAATACGTTTATATATATGGTGAGACATGGTGACTCACCGAAAGTTGGAGATGAAAGAACCAGAGGGTTAACTGAATCAGGAAAATCAGAAGCTATTCGAGTTGCTGATCTTTTAAAAATGGAGGGGATTAACGCTGTTGTATCCAGTCCATACATACGTTCAATCCTAACGGTTGAGAAGTTAGCTGATGAATTAGGACAAGATGTATTGGTTTATGAAGACCTTAAAGAAAGGGTTTTTTCTTCTAAAACTAACAGAATAAGTGATAAGGAATTATTCTCCATACTAGAAAAGTCATTCTCTGATCCAAAGTTCGCTTTAAAAGGAGCAGAGTCTAATATAGCTTGTCAAGAACGAGCAATAAATGTTTTGAAGGAGTTATTAGTTACCTACCGTGGACGAAGAGTAGTTATAGGAACACATGGCGTTGTTATGACTTTGATGATAAATTATTATGACAAATCATACGATTTAGATTTTTTATTAAGTACATCTAAACCAGACATATATAAATTGGAGTTTATAAATCAGGACCTAATAAAAGTTGAAAGACTATGGTATCGTGACCTAACTTGTACTTAAACAAAAAGAGGCAAAAGTGGTTTAAGATGGGTACTGGTCTAGAAAGGATTAGTACCTAATGTTATTGACGTGCCAAGGCAAGTCGTTCATTGCTAACTGGTGAAAGTCCAGTCTAGGTAAGAACCAAGTCGCTTAGTAGCTAACAGGCAACTGCTGGAATAATCCTAAGGTTGAAGCCCTGTAATGCAAATTTTTACAGGTTGTAACATAAAGTGAATCCTGCCATCTCGCCAAGGGTAACCTGTAAACAGGACAAAGAGAAGTCGAGCCTTGCGATAAAGGGCGAAGACCAAGGAAGGTGTATGGAACTTGGAACAACACCGGGGTATGTAGAGGACATGTATAGAAAGTAGTTAACGGTACTGGGGAGACCCTACTTTATCCTAATATAGGAAAGAGAAAGCCTATAAGCATAAGCGAAATGGTAGACTGTAGAGAGGGAGTCTGAGGAGTTCAAGACAAAAATCAGAAACAATTAAAAGATATAATAAACACTCATACCCTTATTGCAGAAGTCGGTGCAATAATTATGTGAAAGGTGTTTGTCTCAAGCGAAAATTATTCTTCAAGTTGTTTAACAAATTGATGAGGATGACACGAAGACCTAACTTATAGGTGGGCACCCTTTTTAATTAATTAATCAGCAATAGGATGGTTGTTTTATAGGTGTTTTTTGATCAAGAAGAAGAAAAACATTAAGATTTGTAAATGAAGTTAGGATAGATGGTCAAAATATTTGAATAGGAAACTATAAGTCTTTAAGGCAATATTAAGGAGGTAGAAATGAAAATAAAAATGAAGTATGTAACTATTATCGTGATTTTCTGGATCTTAATGGGTTGTAATAGTACTAAGTTTGTTCAACCAGATAGCCCGGATAATACTGCCTGGTTAATGAAATTAGCTATTGATAATGATGATTACGAAACTTTTAACTCACTGTTTTCTGATGGGAGAAAGGGTAGTATCTCAAGGAGAGACTTTAAAGAACTACAGGATATAACTACAGCAGGTTTTAATCTAAAAAGATATGAAGTTATTACATTCGAAAATGGGAAAATGTTGTTAGTGAGGCTTACACCATTAAACAAGGATAATGAATATGAAATAGAGGATGTAATTTTAGTTCCAGATGAGATGAATAATATATTCAGTGATAAAGGTACCTTAGTAAAGTAAATCGGCAATAGGCTATCAGCAATGTATAGAAAACTATATATAGTGCTACGAAGAAAGCATTTATTTGTTTATGTTCGCTAATGGTCTGTATAACTAAAGTAGGAATTAACTAGGGTTGTCCCCTATTATACAGAAATTATAGTCTAGATATTAAATCTAACTTATTATATTTTTATCCTTCTCTTTTTTTCCCTTGCTTTATCCATTGGAACGATGGGATTAAGGATTATATTTTTAATGATAGGGTATGTAATAAGAAAAAGAGAAGATGAAAATAATCAAAAAACGTTATAATTTATGGAAAGAAGTAATACCGGCAAAAAAATCTCAATTGGTATGTTTGGAAAGGGGTTTCTCTATGATATGGCAAACGAAAGAACAATTAGTCTCCTTACTATCAAAATTAGTTGAGCACCCGAGTATTACAGGATCTGAGCAAGAAATTTCCATGGCAGAATATATAAAACTGCAGCTTCAGCAACTACCATATTTTCAAGAACATCCAGATTTGTTGCAGCTACACCCTATTCCTGACGGCCGTTTATTTTTAACTGCACTTGTAAAAAAGAGGGATATGGCAGATACAGTTGTATTGATGAGCCACTTCGATGTAGTAGAGGTAGAGGATTATGGCGGATGGAAGAACCTTGCATTTAGACCTGAGGAATTGACGGCTGTTTTCACAGAAAATAAGCAGTTATTACCACCTGCTATTCAAAAGGATATCGAAAGTGGAGATTGGTTATTTGGTAGAGGCACAATGGATATGAAAGCGGGAATAGCCCTTCAAATGTCCATGCTTGAAAGGGCGATTCAAGGTGAAATTAAAGGGAACCTTTTATTATTAACTGTACCAGATGAAGAAGCAAATTCAGCCGGGATGATTGGAGCTGTCCCGAAACTCGTTGAACTAGCCGAGAAGCATAATCTAACCTACAAAGCGTGTTTAAACTCTGAGCCCATGTTTTCTAAATTCCCTGGGGACCAAAATTTCTATATTTACACAGGCTCAATTGGTAAGGTACTACCAGGATTTTTTTGCTACGGTAAAGAGACACATGTTGGCGAACCTTTTTCAGGATTAAATGCTAATTTAATGGTATCAGAGGTCTCAAAAATACTAGAATTAAATACTGAATTTTGTGAAGAGGTTGAAGGGGAAATTACTCCACCTCCGACAAATTTAATGCAAAAGGATTTAAAAGTTGAGTATTCCGTTCAAATTCCTCATTCTGCTGTTACATTATTCAATGTGTTATCGATGAAGCGACCATTAAATGAAATAACTGAATTATTATTTGAACAGATGAAGCTTTCAGCTAAGAATATTGAGGATCACTATAAAAATCAAATTCAGAAATATCAACAATTAGAAAGCTTTCAAGAACCTAACGTAAACGTTAATGTCTTTACTTATGAGCAGTTATATAAGCTTGCTATTCAAAAATTGGGAGAAGAGGAAATAGTAAGAAGGCAAAATTATATAACGGCCAACAGGGCTCAAATGGGGGATCGTGACTTTTCTACAAAGCTTGTTCAAGACCTAGCCTCCTTATGTAAGGAGTACGCTCCAATGATTGTGTTATTCTATAGCCCTCCATTCTACCCAGCGGTACAATCCAGTGACGAGGATATCATCATTACTACGAAAACCAAATTAATAGATTATGCTAGATCCCAGTATAATATTGAACTGAAACCTTTGCATTATTTCTCTGGTTTGTCTGATTTAAGCTATATCGGAGTGAAGGCTTCGAAGGATCAATTAGGCTCGTTACTGAACAATATGCCTTTATATGAGAAGGGATACCATTTTCCTATCGATGATTTAGCCGAGCTTCAAGTACCTGTTATTAACGTAGGACCATTTGGACGTGATCCACACCAATGGACAGAACGACTTCACGTACCAATAAGCTTCGAGGTTTTCCCCGATTTAATATCTTATACGATTAAACAATTAGTTAATCATTAAAAAGACGATGGTAAGGGGAGTCGTTTTTATTAAGCTATATTAGATTTTTAACTAATGAAGTGGCTTCTTTATAGACGCGATTGTGGAAGCAATAGCATCCCCTGAAATTACCTTCCTTCTCCTGTTAACTAGGTGCCATTTGGTGGTGAAATATGATTTAAGTATCTTTCATCACCACTTTTTTTAGGTGAAGATATATATATATAGGATCTTTTTCTTTAATAAGGTTATAGACCTTTAAATCTTTCCTCCTTCTCTGTATGTAATGACCCACAACCCACATATCCATGTATTAGCATGGATCAACATGATGCCCTTTCTAGCACATAAAAATCATCAATAAAGTGCGTCAGTTAACAACTCTTTACTATCTTGTTTCCCCATAGAACATAAAAATAATCGCAACAATCAAAACCTAATACCTAACTAACCCTTTATCATCAGATACATTTTTCCCCTTCTGTAGACAGGTGTTTTGTTTTTTCATAGAAAGGGATAAGAAGGAAGAAAAATAGTGAGCGAAATCTACCGATTTATTTTGCAGAATTACTAAAAAAATAAAAAAACTGGTTGTATTACTAGTGAAATCACCCCCTTTATATATTAAAATGGGAACATATATTCGCATCTGGAGGGGGATGGCATGTTTTATGAAGTTAAAGGTTCTTTTAAGTATCCTGATCTTCCAACTGAAAAACTGATAGACGTTTCTTTGTATTATTCACGAAAAATATTAATTCCGTATGAAATTAGTAAAGAGAGGCCTGTGTTTATTGCATCTGAACTGGAAGATTTGGCTATTCAAATCATGAAGGAGCTGAAAGAGGTTGAGGTGGAACTAAAAAAGAAAAATACAAAAATGAAGATGGATCACTTCGTTCTATTGAATGAAAAATACTCTGATTATTTGGAAAGTAGTAATAATCACAAAAATAATAGGATATTTTCGTCTTTTTTAGATGATATTCATAATCAGTTTCTTTTGATTTTAAGTCTATTTTCATATAAAAACTATCCGTTTGTTCTAGATGATGTATTTAGAAAGCATTTTTTTGAATACCGATTCATTTCTTATCTAACTACGTATTTTTATTATGAGTCCGTTCAATTTGACAAAAAAGTAAGGAAACGTAATGAAAAAGAGTGTGCTATTTTAGATTCACCTATTGATGATGGGATTACCCTTAAAGACTCTATTGCAACCAAGGGTGAAGTAACTAGTAAAAAGGAGACTTTCAAAGAAACAGTAACGAATGATTTACTAGTTGAATCATTTAAGGCGTTATCAGCGTTACAACAAGATATACTGAACTTTTACTATGTCGAAGGCTATAAGGAAAGAGAAATATCAGAAATGCTAAATATATCTCAGCAAGCTGTGTCTAAATCGAAAAGAAAGGCCATTGACAAATTAAAGAAATTAATGAAAGGGGGGTGTGGATATGGAAGAGGCTAAGTTTTGGATTGAGAATATAAGTAATTTTGGTTTTCCTATTGTCATCACAATCTTCTTGTTGGTCCGATTAGAAAAGAAAATAGAGATGCTAAAAAATAGTATTGTCGACCTAAATAAAAATATTAGTAATTCAAGGGGGGGATTTTAAGTGACGGTTTCACTCTACTCAGACGTTATGGAATTTCAAAAGACAAAAGATGATCAAGTTTTTGCGAGGATTTATAAAAAATTGGGACCAAAGATAAATTATTCACTTCTGCAAACTCGTTTAGACGAAAGGGAAGACTTAAAGCAAGAGCTAAGTTTAGTAGTCTATGAAAAAGTGCTCAGCTACTCATTAGATGAAGTACCCGGTTTTGAAGAATTTGAGAAACAGGTATTAAAGAAGTAATATTTTCTGCTATTAGGCTGAATTCTTGACTTTAATCATTAAGGAAATGATCCAGGCTCGAATAATCGAGAGACGCATGTGGAAACCAAGGCTCTTTATCATGAGATTGATGTAATGAAGATTGTGAAGAATTTATATAAAGAGATAGAAGGCTGCTTAAAGTTGTATTTAAGTGGCTTTTTATTAATTATTATGAAAGTATAAAGTTTTCAGCAAGAGAATGGGCTAGTGACTTGGAATCTAGCTCCAGCACCCAGCCAAGATGAAATGGCGACGATCTTTGCCATATCATCCTACTCGAGGTCAAATAACCTGTCATGAATAATAAAAGGGAAAACTACCCTTTTTTTGACAGAACATTTACTCTGCCTTAGGCTAGACGGGGCGCCCTGAACTTTTTGTTCTTCCCTAAGTTAAAGATCCTCTTATCTCATTAAATGTTTTTCTTAATGGAATCCAATCAGATACCTATCTTAATAAAGTGAGTAACTGTTTCGGATGTCTAAGTGGCTAGGTGTGTACTATTAAAATTTGAGTATGGTTAGGTAATCATCCTCCTGTGACTCTCCTCGATGCCATTGCCGGATATTGAGGATATATTTGCTAATAGATTTGATGGGGGAAAGGTGTCTACTTTACCTATTTCATACTTTCCTAGTTCTTGATTTCAAGTATATAAAAATATAATATTTAAACTTTCTGATAATATAGTGGTTGAGGTGTCATATTCTGGTATCATGTAAAATGAGGGGGGGATGACTTATGGGCAAAAGTAAATTCGTTTGGATCTCGGTTATTATCTCAATGGTTTTAATTACAGTAGTCTTATTTAATCTATCAGCAATTACAGAATCATACCAACAGATGAAAGTGGAATCGTCTGAAGGGCATATTAAAAAGACATTGGATTATGAGCAGTTATACCTTATTGAGCGAGAGCAAAGAGTATTAGCAGCATCACCTTTATTAAATGAGTATAACTGGATATCTGATGAAATTATCGAAAGTACCACAAATTTGAGGTTTAACCTCGATTATTTAAAAGATCATCCAGAGTTTGAAGAAGTTGAAATTGAATTCCTGATAAAGACTTATGTAGTTGAAGGTAAAGAGATTGAGTTTATAGCTGGTGAGGGAAAAATCATGAAGGTAAAAGAGGCTGGAGAGTGGAGAAATCCATAATAATACATTGTTGAAAGAGGCCTTTGTTGGAGGAAGGACACTCCCTTTTTGGAATAACTTGAAATTAATATTAATTGCATCTGCATTACAAATTATAACAATTGTATTTTAGTGTTCAGACAAACCGAAAAATAGTAATGGTGCTGCTTTTTCGGTTTCTATCTATTCTGTCTAAATCAAAAGGATGCTGGGGTTAACCCCAGCATCCTTTATTCTTCCGTTACATGATCCATCCGCCACTAGTATGAACTCGTTTTAGAAGTCCGATTCCTGTAACAAATTTAATATCCTCGCCATCACTATTAACATCAAGATATTCTAAAAAAGGATATTCAATTTCAATTAAATCATACTGTGGGTTATCATACATGAAGTCATACATTTCACGAAGCCAATCTCTACCTCTATAATCCAAACTTTCTAGAATGTCTTTTTCGCTAGGTACCATGCTTAACCCAAGTGATACAGCAGATAGAGCTACTCCTACAGGTGTTGGTACTTTAGTGACGAAGAATCCTAATACTGAAGCGAATGTACTTAAACCATTTTCTAACTTGTTGTCATCAGGTTGAATAATACCATCCCTCATAATCTCCCTTTGTGCTCGTTCCATTTTGTACAACTCAGTCATAGATACAATTGTTATTGACGTTCCTTCTCTTGTTCTTGCCATGTCTAATTTCCCCTTTATTAATTATTTGTTTTACACTTTATAAAGGGAGAGTTGTCTAATGAAATACAACCACTATTGAAAAGAATTATTGAGTTTTGATAAATTGGCTTTATTTCACAATGGAATATTCTAAATTAAACGTAGAAAAGAAGCGGTAGTATGTTTCGTTGTGAATAAATAATAGAAGAAAAATTCAATACTTTCACTTTACCCAAGTGGTCTTGAGAAATGTAGATATTGCTAAATAGAATCCCCTTCAAAGAGGTATAGTCAGGAGGAATAGTAAGACAAACTTTTGGATGAGATAAGTGGAGATTTTGATGTGGGCGTGAGTATATAAGTATATGAAGAACTTATCCCGTAAAAGTGATTGAAGGTTTTCGTTCGCCTTTGATTATCTGCTGGGAGAGAAATTTTGTAGCCATAGTTTGTAGTGGTTAAACGGAAGAGTCATCTTTTATAGATTTCTCTTCCGCTACATGGGATTAGGATTAGTTTCGCTGAACGGCATATAGTTCCTCCATCTCAATTGATCGTTTCGTGGCTTCCTTTATGCACTGAATTATTGCATCTTTATAATGAAAGTGCTCAAGTGTTTGAATTCCAGCTTCTGTTGTACCACCTTTACTTGTGACATGTTTCCGTAAAGTTATTGCGTCTTGATTTGTCTGCTTTAACATCTCCGCTGCACCGACTAATGTTTGTACAATTAGCCTCCTTGCAACCGCTTGATCTAGGCCCATAACACTTGCTGCTTCCTGCATGGACTCTACCATATAATAAATATAGGCTGGTCCACTACCTGATAACCCTGTAACAGCATGAAGCTGGGTCTCACAAACCTCAGTGACGTTTCCGACTGCCTCGAATAACTCCTTAGCTCTCTTCACATCCATATCACATGCAAACTCTCCTCGTGCTATTGCTGTTGAGGACTGTCCTATCAAAGCTGATGTGTTTGGCATCGCTCTTATAACTGCTATCTCTTGCTCAAGGATATGTTGAATGGTTTTTGATGAAACACCAGCCAGCAAAGATATGAGAACGTGTTCTTTACGGACGAATGGTTTGATGGATTGTAATCCTTCACCTATATCCATTGGTTTCATGGCAAGAAAGACGATATCTGCGGATTGAATCAGTAACTCCTTGCTTTTTGTAGTCTTTATACCGTAATGCTTTTCTAGCTCAACTAATCTGTTGTCATTCGAACGATTAGAAGCGATAATCTGACTTGTTTTCACGATTTTGTTCTTTATGAACCCACTAATTAAAGCTTCTGCCATAGAACCTGCCCCTAAAAAGGCAATTTTCTTTTCCATTTTGTTTTCCTCCTTTTAATCACTAAAGACTAAGGATTTCTAGATCTTGTTATTTAGAGCTCTCATTAGCACTATCAATCGCCATTCAACCGAGGCAAAAATAAAAAACCTACTCATCCTTATAAAAAGGACGAATAGGTTATTATTCGCGGTACCACCTTGTTTGGCATGAAAAATAATGCCCAGCTCCAATTCCTTTATCGCAAGAGTACGGTTAGGTTTTCCTAACAGCTCATGGGTAGGGTTTCAATGATAAAGAGGACAAGAAGTCTTTCAGCCGGTGGACTTCATTCTCTAACGTATCGTTTATCATTTACTTGATCCAGTCATCGCTTTTATATTTTTCCAATTATCTACTGAAACGGCTTGGTTTGTCAATATATATATTTTACTTAATGATAAACGCGCCAATTTGACCTCCTCTATTGGCTACAACGATTGTATCTTCATACACAGCAGGTGAAGCTTCAATATTAAATCCATTAAATTGCATGGAGTGGATCATTTTTCCTGATGATCCTTTCAATAAATAGATTCCCCCTTGTGAATCACATTGAACAATATAGCCAGTGTTTTCCTTTGTGTACACATCAACAGGGGAAGACCAAGCATAATTAGGCATCTCCCACCGCCATTTTTCCTCACCAGTTTCTTTATCAAGTGCTATTAGGAGACCTGCATTCAGTGATTTATATCGGCAGATTGTGAAAATCACTAAATTTTTTAAATCGTGTTTTCCTATAATGGGTGTAGCAAGTAACCCACCGTTAACAGGATTCTCCCCTAAGATGCTTAAAGCAGGAATTTCTATTTGCCATACAATTTTACCTGTTAATCCGTTTACCTTTCTAAGTATACTGTCCCCTTTTGAGCCTTGCTTATCGACCTCTGTACCTGTGTACAAGTACGGTGTATCATTTTGAATATCAATGACAATAGATGCGTCAGTGTCATCTGTTGGAGGCAGAGCCCAAACTGGACTCATATCAAGCATATCGATTGCTTGTAATGTGCCTTCATTATCAGAAAAGAAAATGAGATTTTTATAGGCAGCGACAGAATTCTCGATTCCTTGATAGAGTTGTTTCTCTATTTTGTACCGATACTTTTGGGTTTCAGGTTGAATAGAGATATGCCCGCCTTGTTTATCAAAAATTGTATTTAATTTAACAGCATAAAAAAGTCCATTTTCTCCGCCTAGAAACATCGTATCAGTATCTCTATTAATAAGAGGTGCCCCATCAAATGCTCCCCACGTCCTGTATGCATAGGAATCTGTTCCTTTGATGAAATGTAATAAAGATCCGTCTAGCAAACTATAAATCCGAAAACCAATATGACTATTTCCTGTTTGCGGAATACCTTGACCCACATATAATAACGGATAACCTCTTGGGTCGAGAGAAATACTCCCTTTAATTGGATTGTTTATTTGAATAGGTGGGCGGCTTTGTTTGCCTGATACATGATCGAAAAAGTAAACATTACCGTCTAATGATGCATAAATCACTTCTACAAACTGTTCATTTGACTTAAATTCTTTCCTAATATTCATCATTTGTTTTAGTTCATGATCCCACTTTATGATTGATGGTTGCCCCGTCCAGCCTGCACCACCGCCCCATTTGGGACTTGAACTTGTTGTAAAGGTCCATTTTTCCTGAAGAGCAAACGGATTTGAAGGAATATTGCCATAAGAAGGGGAGTCTCGTAAATGATTCCCCCTAAACGTGAGTACCCCACTAACATCAGTGTATTGTTGCGGAAACGTTTGAATGACTTCACTTATAAGGTTTCCTTGAGTGGAATATGTAATATTCGTGGGAGCTGTTTTTTGTAATTCGATAATAGGTATGTACAGCTCCCGATTAGACGGAATTTGGTGTTTGGTTGTCGGTGATCGTTCAGAATAGGAATGAGTTGAAGATGTATTATTTGTATTAGCTGCTACTTCTTTATTAACATGAATAGAAGAAGCACATCCCATTGGCAATGCCATTAATTGTAAGGCAACTATTAATGATTTTATGTTCAAATCTATACGTCCTCTCACATGATGATAAGACATGTATATTCATGCGAGAGGAAAAATTTGTATATTTTACATAAAAAATAATAATTATTTGAAAATAATGACAAGTGTTTAAAATAGAGATAAAATTATATATAAATAAAGTCGAAAATATTTTGAAGAAAAGCGATACCTTATATAAATATAATGATTTTCGGAGGAATGATATGAGGAATTCTGCACAAGCGGTTAATCGAATTCACTGTATAACCATACCTACTCCCTTTGCAGTAGGAGACGTGAATGTGTATCTTGTAGAGTCTGAGAAACTAACGTTAGTGGATGCAGGCGTGAAAACAGAAGAGGCGTATGAACAATTTAAAACTCAGTTAGGAGAATTAGGCTACCAAGTGGAAGATATAGATCAAGTGATTATTACTCATCATCACCCTGATCATGTAGGTTTACTTGATATGTTACCGGAACATCTCCCGGTATATGGTCATCGATTTAACAAACCTTGGTTAAGGTTAGAACCAGATTTCTTAGAGTATCACGACGAGTTTTACAATAGCTTATTTATAAATTTAGGGTTGGATGAATCCTTTTTAAAGCTAGCTGAGCGACTAAAGGATCCTCTAGCGTATATGTGTAAGCGTCAATTAACCTATGAATTAAAGGAGAATGATAACGTACCAGGTTTGCCTGGTTGGACTGTGCTAGAGACACCTGGTCATGCCCAGAGCCATATCGCTTTATATCATGAAGGAGAAGGACTGTTAATAGGAGGAGATGTATTAATAAAACACATATCTTCGAACCCTTTATTCGAACCTCCAATGGAAGGAGACAA
This sequence comes from Bacillus salitolerans, assembly GCF_042680805.1. Lineage (NCBI taxonomy): Bacteria > Bacillati > Bacillota > Bacilli > Caryophanales > Bacillaceae > Bacillus > Bacillus salitolerans. The sequence goes on from NZ_JBHUEM010000046.1 coordinate 110,047, forward strand.
GCGTCCTAAAACCTTACTTCAGTACAATCATTCACTGAGGAAGATAAAAGATCTAGATCTTTCTATAGTGTTCTCAGGGCATGGGGAAAATATAGATGATGTCAGTTCTTTAATCACGGAGCGGCTACATAAACAAGAAAAAAGGGCAGAGCTCGTATTAGAAATGTTGAAAGAAAAACCAATGACAGCTTTAGAGGTTTGTAAGCAGCTTTTTCCGCAAATCTATAAAAGAGAAATTGCTCTTACCTTATCCGAAACGTTAGGTCAGTTGGATTTCTTAGAGGAAGAGGACTATATTAAAGTTGAAAACGATCAAACGCCATGGATATTTTATGCTAAAGGTGAAAAGTGATGAGACTTAAAGGAAAACGCATTGTGATAACAGGCGCTTCTGGTGGAATTGGTGAACAAATTGCTTACAAGGTTGCACAAGCAGGTGGGACACCCATTTTACTAGCTAGAACCGAAGAAAAACTCCAATCCATATCAGAACATATAAGTAAGACTTATTGTGTAGAATGTCCATATTTTCAACTAAATGTTCAAGATTTAGAGGAGATTGACCGTGTTTTTTCTAACATTACGAGACAGAATGGACCGATACATGGTCTCATTAATAACGCAGGCTTTGGCATTTTCGATCATGTCATCGATATGAGTTTAGATGATATGAAATCCATGTTTGAAGTAAATGTGTTTGGATTGATGGCATGTACAAAGATGGTTCTTCCTCAAATGTTCGAAAAAAACGAGGGACATATTATAAATATTGCTTCACAGGCGGGGAAAATGGCAACGCCAAAGTCAAGTGTCTATTCAGCGACCAAGCATGCTGTATTAGGTTTTACTAACAGTTTAAGGATGGAACTAGCCGGCAGTAATGTATATGTAACGGCAGTAAACCCTGGGCCGATTCGCACGAATTTTTTTCAGATTGCAGATAAATCAGGTGGATATGTAAAAAATATAGATCGGTATATGCTAGATGCTGACTATGTGGCTACAAAGGTTGTGGATGCGTTGTTTACCAGAACACGTGAAATTAACTTACCGGGCTGGATGAACATAGCAAGTACAATCTTTCGACTTTTTCCAGGCATATCAGAAAAGCTAGCAGGAAAGATGCTATCCAAAAAATAGCGGGAAATGTAAGCCTTTTTAGCTAGGGCTTACATTTTTTATTCCACCTTATGTAATAATTACCAAATTTGGTGAGTGTGATATACTTTACTAGGAGAGAGGTGAGGTGTAATATATAAGCCTTTTTGTTTACTAATTATCTTTGTCTTGCTAACTACTGGATGTAATTTTCTAACCGAAAAGACACCCGTTATTGAGAAGGCAAGTCTAACATCAGGTGAACAATCAATTCTTCATGCAAGTCAAATCTCTAAGTATGAAATATTTGATATTAAGCTCCCTGTTAATCATGAAGTGGCTCAATTGGAATATTGGGTCGAAGTCTACAAAGCTGGAGAAAGAACTCAACTAATAAATTAAAATTTCTATAATGTTGAAGAAAATAATACTAAACTCCGACTTTTTTTTCTAGAAAGGGAGCGTCAAGACAGTCAACGCTCTGAAATGATTATTTCACTTTCAAAATTAGAAGGGCTTCATATTACGTCGTTCCCAATGGAAATACAGTAATTCCCACGATTTACATCACAATCCCAAACTAATCCGAATACGAACCAATTCCTTGACCAAGAATATATCCTAGCTGTAACCATTTTCAATCAAGGTAGTGGGGATCCTTATTTAAATGACAACATGTTTGAGGACCCAAAAGGTTTACAGAACATCTTACAAAACCCGTATTTACTTGTGTACAAATGTAAATTGCATACAAATAGAGTAAGAGAGTAATAATGAGGAAAACTGCAGCTATACTTTATTAGCATGGTAAGTATCTGGTACAGAGTTAAGTGAATTTAAAACGAGGTAAAGTAAAAACAAAACAAGGTAAGTAAACAGAGAAACGAGGTAAGTAAAAAGTAAAACGGGGTAAGTAAACAGAGAAACGGGGTAAGTAAAAACAAAACAAGGTAAGTAAACAGAGAAACGAGGTAAGTAAAAAACAAATCGAGGTAAGTAAACAGAGAAACGGGGTAAGTAAAAACAAAACAAGGTAAGTAAACAGAGAAACGGGGTAAGTAAAAACAAAACAAGGTAAGTAAACAGAGAAACGAGGTAAGTAAAAACAAAACAAGGTAAGTAAACAGAGAAACGAGGTAAGTAAAAAGTAAAACGGGGTAAGTAAACAGAGAAACGGGGTAAGTAAAAAACAAAACGCGGTAAGTAAACAGAGAAAACGGGGTAAGTAAAAAGTAAAAAGGGGTAAGTAAACAGAGAAACGAGTTAAGTAAAAAGTAAATCGGGGTAAGTAAACAGAGAAACGAGTTAAGTAAAAAGTAAATCGGGGTAAGTAAACAGTGAAACGGGGTAAGTAAAATCGTAAAGTTGGTGACGCTTTCAAAGGGATTTTCACAATCGTAGGAAGGTCGAACGATTATTTGGCCGTTTTTCCTGATTCCAATCGTAGCCTTTTTATGTATATTCCTAGGTTTAGATAAAAAGGGACAAATTTCATGAATTAGGGAAGAAAGAGATAACCAGCAACTCGATAAATTAACAGATTCAAGTCATGTGTAAAGTGAAAGAATTTCTGATATTAGTAATCATGTCTAATGTTAGCAGTAAGACAGAAATTAGGAGGAATAACTATGAGTCCCATCGTATTTCCTTTTTTTATGATAATCATATTGATTCCTGCAACAATTTATCTATGCTATATTTTGTTTGTTTCGATTTCAAAGATTGAATCAGCAATCAAAACAATTTTACTAGGAATGCATGTAACATTAATTGGTGGAATCATTGTACTAGACACAACTCTTGATATACGTGAACTTGGTTACGTAATGGCTACGATTGGTTTACTCATCTCTTTAGTTGGTGTAAAGAAAAACAAGTAAGACCGCTATTATCGAATTTTCCCCGAAGGAGATTCAAATGGAAATCACTCAAATCATCGACTACTTAATTCATCATTACAAAATTGGAACAATCTCAAATTTTCAACCGCTAATAGGTGGTACAGTAAGTGAATTGTATTTATTAACTACCTATCACAATGATAGATACGTAGTGAAAATGAATCATCCAGAGGTAATTAAAACAGAGGATCGTTTTCTTACCTGCTATAAAGATTTAAGCTTGCTTCCTTCACATTTCTATACGGATTCAAACTATCGATATATCGTGTATTCCTACATTGAAGGCTCAACAAATTACCCTCATCGAAATAAGCAAGAAATGCTAAAGATAGTAGTGGAAGAATTAATTAATCAATACGAAGTAGTACATGATGCGAAAGGCTGGGGTTTTGCGGATGAGGTATCTGAATCATGGCAAAGCTTTTTGATGAGCCGTGTACAAGAAGCAAGTACCCTAGTAAATTCTTATCTTGAACAAAATGATTACACACTAGTGCAGCACCTTGTTCAAACCTCCGAATTAAATCAAGAGACAGTACCATATTTATTGCACGGTGATTGCGGCGTACATAACTTCATATTTTTAGACGGAAAAATAAGCGGTGTAATCGATCCAACGGCGGTCTATGGACATCCCCTTTATGATCTAGTCTATGCATTTTTCTCCTCACCAGATGAGTTAACAAAGGAAGCATTTGATTTTGCGTTTGGTCATTTTAAGTTTAAAGATAACGCTAACTCTAATAACTATGGAGAAGTACTCATCGGTTTATACCTTCGATTAAGTACGTGTATAAAACATCACCCTCACGATTTAGAGAACTATTTAAAAGCCTGGAATTATTGGATAGAGATTTTTCGAAATGACAAGTAATAATGAGGTGATTGAAATGAAGTTGCGTGAACTTGCAGATCTAATATTGATCAAACATACAGTAGGGGATATGGAGACCATTATTTCAGGTTTACAAATGGACTCGCGGAAAATTGAAAAAGGGAATATATTTATTTGTGTACCAGCTATTACAGGTTTTCTTGAGGATCGTCATCTCTTTGCAGAGGATGCTGTGAAAAATGGTGCAGCTGCACTTGTACTAGAAAGAGATGTCGATGTAGATATCCCAAAAATATTCGTGAAAGATGCTAGACATGCAATGGCAGTGATGGCTTCTCACTTTTTTCAATATCCGTCTCATGAATTGAAGCTCATTGGAATTACAGGAACAAACGGTAAAACGACATCTTCTTATATACTTGAAAAAATTCTAGATGATTTTGGATATAAGACAGGCCTGATGGGAAACAACGGAATCAAAATTGATGGGAAGCAGTATCCGACGGATATTAACACCCAGGAGCCACCTTCATTGCAAAAAAACCTTCGTTTAATGAGAGATAGGAAAACAGAATATTGTGTGATGGAGGTTTCTTCACAAGGGTTAGACATGAATAGAGTGTCAGGCTGCAACTTCAGAACGGCTGTTTTCACAAATCTAACTCAAGATCATTTAGATTATCATGGTACTTTTGAAGAATATAGATATGCAAAAGGACTGTTATTTTCTAAGCTTGGTAATACCTTTAATGATCGAAAGAATATGAAATTTGCTGTACTCAATGCTGATGATCCTACAACTACATACTATCGCAAACTAACTTCTGCTGAAGTAGTTACTTATGGGATAACCAATCAGTCTGATGTTATGGCGAAGAATATTACCACTACCTCACAAGGCACTCAGTTCACACTTATCACGTTTAAGGGAGAAATAGATGTAACCCTTCAGTTGGTAGGGCAATTTAATGTATATAATGCATTAGCAGCAGTTGCGGCCTCATTAATAGAAGGTATTTCGCTTGAAAATATCAAAAATAGTTTAGCTGAACTAACAAGCGTTACTGGAAGAATGGAGATTGTTAGTCATGGTCAGGACTATCTCGTGTTAGTGGATTACGCACATACCCCAGATGCATTAGAGAATGTTCTAAAATCAATAAATGATTTTACTACCGGTAAGATCATTACCGTTTTTGGATGTGGTGGAAACCGAGATGTCTCCAAAAGACCTATCATGGGTGAAATTGCAAGTAGATATAGTGATTACTTATTCGTTACTTCAGATAATCCACGTTCAGAAGAGCCAACAAACATTTTAAGGGACATTGAAAAAGGTATTAGGTCAACTACGTCTTATGAACTTATCGAAAGTAGAGAAAAGGCGATCCAACAAGCAATTCAAGTTGCATCGAAAGGTGATGTTGTTTTAATAGCAGGAAAGGGACATGAAACGTATCAACAGCTAAAAGACAAAACCATTCACTTTGATGATAAAGAAGTTGCCCAAAAAGCGATTGTACAAAAGCAAAAACTGTAAAAAGGAACGTAATGTAAAAAACGATTTTTTTTATATGTTTATTTCGTTGACTTTTGTGAATATCTACTGATGAATAATGATAGGTTGATAGAAATCTGAAAGAGGTAACAATTTGAAACATAAATGGCCAGCTCTACTATTTATTTTGTTTATTACAGCTGGAATAGGAATCATGTTTTATCATTCAATTGAAATGGAAAAGCAAGAACAACTGGAAGAGAAAAGAGAGGAAGTAGTTAAGTTATTACAATATAATCTCGAGCAGTTTGACCCAACTCTCCAATCATTTGTTGATGAAGAGTATATGTCTGTAATCGCATCGGCCGTTAATTCAAAAGGATTGTGTACGTTTCGAAGAGGATTAGCAAAAAATCAAGATCCATTTGGAATTCTTACTGTGGAATATGATTTAGTAAAAATGAAGGTGCTTTCAATAGAATTGAGTATTTCTAATGATAAATACATGGATGAATGGGAGAATTTCAAAGATATAAAGTAAGTTATCTCTAACAAATACTTTTCTTCAAGGTGATGTCATGCTTAATGAAAATGTAAAAACGTACGCTGTTTTGAAGGCGATTCAATATATGCAAGAACATTTAGATCAAGACGTTACGTCCGAAGAACTTGCTCTTCATGTTGGGTATAGCCCTTATCATTTTTCTAGAGTTTTTAAGGAAGCAACAGGTGTGTCACCCCGGCATTACTTATCTGCATTACGAATCGAAGCGGGTAAGAGTATATTAATTCAATCATCTTCTACATCTATTTTAAAAGCCCTACTTTCTACTGGTTTTCGAAGCTTAGGAACATTTAGTACAACCTTTAAGAAATACGTTGGGTTGTCCCCTAAACAGTTTCAAGGAAATACGAAAAAACTTCATCAATTTATGAATGAGTTTGAGAGAGAGGAACAATTGGCAAACATCCAGTTAACTCCACCAATCTTAACCTGTCATCTTGATTTTCCGTCTACGTTCAAAGGATTAATTTTTGTTGGACTCTTTCCTCGTCCGATTCCTGATCAAAAACCAGTGGTTGGAAGTGCTGTAAAGCACCATCAAAGATCGTGTGTTTTTACCAATATTCCTGTGGGGACATATTTTATTTTAGCTGCAGCGTTACCATTTAGTTTACATCCAAAGGATTACTTTTTACTTGATCATTCCCTTCGGGGGAAATACAAAGATTCAGTTGAAATAACGGAAAACTCTGATGTAGAGATAGAAATTACGTTACGTAATCGTATTCCAACTGATCCTCCGATTCTAGTAAATCTACCTCAGCTTCTTTTGGAGAAAACAAAAAAGAGAGCAAACTAGAAGAAATTTTACGAATTCTACCTGTTATGATAAAGGAAAGGTTGAAGGAGGCTAAAAAATGTTAAATAAAGTTTGTGTCTTAACAGTGAAAGTACTAGATTTGAATGAAGCAATTGATTTTTATACAAACCGTTTGGATTTTGAAGTTTCAAAGTACTATGGAGAAAAGATTGTAAGCTTAAAACATAATGAAATTCCGATTGTATTAGAAGAAGATCATATAGAGAGTGGGGGAGCAGGTAAAACTGTGCTACTTGGGATTCTCTCACATGATATTGAAAAAGACTTTGCTAAGTTAAAGGAAAAGGGCGTAAAGCTTGTGTTTGAAGAGCCGAAGCCATGTCCGCCAGGTCGTTATTTTATCATCGAAGATCCTAGTGGAAACCAAATTGAAATCGTTGAGTTTTCTAATTAATCGTATGGATAAGCCAGCAATAAAGCATAGCACCTACATAAAGGTTAAACCTGAACTAATTTTTAATACACTTGTTACGGCCAATGAGTGGAATACTTGGTTTACAGATCAAACCACTATACAGATTAATGAGGATGGAACAGGTGAAATTTTGTTTAAATGGTTTGTTGGGGAAAGAACCATTGTAGATGGTGGGAAGATCATCAAGGTTGTTCCAAGTAAAGTATTTGCTTTTCAATGGTCTCCTGGTCAAGAGTTGACGACGGTACACTTTGATTTAGTTCCTTATAAAGATGGTACTCTCGTAACCTTAACTGAGGTTGGCTATTCAATGGTAGGTCAAGACCTCAAAGCATGTATTGGTTGTGCGGTTGGATGGGGTGAAGCTATGACCCTATTAAAATTTTATCTTGAATATGGCATTGTTTGCAAAAATGAATTAATACTGGAATAGGAGGATTTGATGTTTTTTGAGATGACAATTCAAGTTCGTGTTTTAGATATAAAACAAGGACAGGCATGGTATGAATGTTTATTAAATAGAAAGCCAGATTTTATTCCCCATGATGGATTTGCTGAATGGGAGGTAATACCTGGATGCTGGTTACAAGTTGCAGAAGGAACGCCTTCAATGGGGAGTGGTCCACTGCGATTAGCTACAACTGATATAGTAGCTACAAGAGATAGACTTATTCGAGACCTAAAAATCGAGTCATTTGATATTTATTCCCGTGATGAAGTGCCAGTTAAATGGGGGACCTTTGAAGACCCGTGGGGAAATAGGTTAGGTTTCTTTGAATATGCAGACAAAAATGAGGAAAAAGAAAGAATAGAAACGATTCTATTAAAAACACGCTAACTTAAACGTTAGCGTGTTTTCCGTATATATTCTACATGCTATTTTTGGTAAAATATTGTAAGGAATCATAGGGAGATCCGTTAAACTGAAGAATTCGGCAATTTTTGTATAACCAATGAACACATAGTACTGGAGGTATACACTTGAACATCATCGATACAATTCCTTATTTTATGGAACAGTACAAGCCGTCTATTAGTTTTTTACGAGAATACTATAACGAATATCCAACCATTTTTAAGGAATACTTTACCTATCATTGTAAGGATACAGAGGAAAGGCATCTTCAATCATTAGCTAAATATCCAGATTCCTTGGAAACGATTAATCAAGTATACGAGAACATTATACCTATAATTCACGAGATTGAAGAAAAGTATATTCAAATCTACCAAATCACATTCCCAGTTGAAGTGAACTTAATAGTAGGTGGATACGGTTCAAATGCATATACATATCGTCAGATCATTCCTAACATAACCTTTGCCTTAGAAAAGCTATCCCCGACCCCTAACCACTTAAGGTCGATTGTGGCCCATGAATTTGGTCATGCTACACATAATATTCTTTCAGATAAAGCGGGGACGGATTGGCAAAAGATTCTATGGATGAATCCATTAGTATGGCTGAATCAAGAGGGAGCTGCTACTCATTTTTCACGGCGCATTGTCAATAATCTGCCTGCTTCCATGTACTTTTCGTTTAATGATGAGGGGGATCAATGGCTCTCTTTTGCTGAAAAGAACAAAGATGAAATAAAAGAGCTGTTTGCAAAAGATTTCATGAGTAAAACTCCGGTAGACCTATTCAAGGAATGGTTTTCTATTAATGGTGGTAAATTATTTGGTCATAGTAGATTGGCCTATTTTATTTGTGATCTGTTTTTTCAAGACCAAGTGAAGAAGTTAGGGGAGAGGGGTGCTATCACGGCATGGAAAGAAGAAGATTTTGTAGATCAAGTTAAGCAGTGGTTACTTCAGTCCGAGAAATGAAGTAATTCTAGTTTCAGAGTACTTGGTGGATTCGTTCACAACTGCAAAAGGAAGTTAATACCTTTTATCAATTAAATGAAAAATGACTTGACATCATCCAGATTTTCCATTTATGATTGTTTCAATATAAAATTGTTGTTAGCTATGATGAAGAAGAGTAGACTTAATGAACGTTCCAGAGAGCTGATGGTTGGTGCGAATCAGTACGGAATTTTAGTTGAATGGGCTTCTGAGCTACTAGACTGAACAATTAGTAGGTGTAGCGGATTGTCTTACCGTTAAAAAAGACCATGTATCGAGACAAATGTTTGTCTCTGTACAGGTTAAGCGCGTTTATGAACTTAAACGAATGAAGGTGGCACCACGGGTTACTCGTCCTTTTTGGATGGGTAACCCTTTTTGTATGGAAAAAAATATGGGAGGGCTTAAAATGAAACAAACAGTACTAACGGGCATAAAACCAACTGGAGAAATTCACTTAGGGAATTATATTGGAGCGATTAAACCAGCTCTTGAATTGGCTAAAAAGAACGACTATCATACAGCATACTTTGTGGCAGATTATCATGCACTAACAAAATTTCATAATGCCGAAGAATTTAAACGACTGTCTTATGGAATTGCAGCTACGTGGATTGCATTAGGACTAGATCCTACAAAAGCTATATTTTATAGGCAATCAGACGTACCGGAGATTTTTGAGTTGAATTGGATTCTTGCATGTTTTACATCAAAGGGGTTAATGAACCGAGCTCATGCCTATAAAGCGTTAGTAGATCAAAATCACCAAAATGATAATGATCAAGATTTTGGAGTCAATATGGGTCTCTTTACGTACCCTATTTTAATGGCAGCTGATATTTTACTATTTCAATCGGATATTGTCCCAGTTGGAAAAGATCAAGTGCAGCATGTGGAAATTGCTAGAGATATTGCTGAAAGCTTTAATCATGTGTATGGTGAAACCTTTAAGCTTCCGACCTATCAAATTCAAGAAGATACCGCTGTATTGCCTGGCCTAGATGGAAGGAAAATGAGTAAAAGTTACAATAATACCATTCCACTATTTGTTGAACCGAGGCAATTACAGAAACTTATTAATAAAATTCAAACGGATTCCCTGCCGCCTGAAGCACCAAAGGATCCTGATACTTCAAATCTTTTTTTATTATATAAGGAATTTGCCTCACCATCAGAAGTACAAGAAATGAGGGAGCGCTATTTAACTGGAATAGGTTGGGGAGAAGCAAAGAAAGAGTTGTTTCAAGTCATTAATAAGTTTATTCAAGAACCTCGTGAGAAGTATAATGAACTCATGGCTTCGCCTGAACAATTAGATGAAATATTATTAGAAGGGGCTAAGAAAGCGAGAGAAGTATGTATACCATTATTAAAAGAGGTTAAACGGAAAGTTGGTTTTACCATCTAGTCCATTTTCAAAAGTCCATGATATTTGGAGGTTTCCTCCTCCTTCATCTTAATTGTAACGTTGTTTAAACGCTTCACGTCTAATCGATTAAGAAGAGCTTTAACGGGGGAATTAAAAGCATGAATCGAACTTTAAAATTTTTATCCTCATACATTTCAATGTGCCTTTTAATCGGTTTTGTAACATTGCCCATCGTATCAGCCGCTCCAGATCCATTAGAGATTGAGAAAAATAAGGTAGAAGCACCTTTTCATATTATTGGAACAGTTTTGAAGGACGAGATTCATGACGATTTATCAGAGGAAAAAGGACATTACTACCAAATACGAAAAATGACAGTAAAGGTGAATCAACGAATAAAATCCCCTGATATAACTGAGAATAACTCATTAGTTGAGGTTTATTATGTCTATATTCCCACTTGGCAGGACATCAAATATACGGGCTATCATCCAACGAATATAATGGTGAATGATGAGATTGAAGTATGGCTAGAGCGTAGTGAGCTTGGGTGGGAGCCTGCTCTAGGAATGTATACAGTTGAACATTTAAATTTTGCTCATCATCGAATAGAGCCTATTCCAGAACCGGGATGGCATATCGTAAAAAGAAAGGTATTCACTGCCATGTTCGATTACACACCTTTTTTTGTATTAGGTTGTGTGCTCATCTTTGTGATGATTGTCATTTTGACTACCGTCAATAATATGAAACTTAAAGGTAATTAGCGATGAAAGGAGGCTCTCAAGAATGAAAAAATTAACGATTATTTTTTCAGCGTGGCTGTTGCTTTTAGGGTGTGGTCAAGGTGGGAAACAAGACAAGGTAAAGGACATGGTAGGATATATCACCAGCATTGATCACCAAGAAATTTTAGTTACGGAATTGATTGCAGAAAATGAAAAAGCTCACCCTGGTGCTGCATTTTACAAAGTCTCTTCTGAAACTGAAATATCTTCTACTGATGGGAAGGAAATGAGCTTTTCAGATTTGCAAATCGGCATGAAGGTCGAGATGTGGTATACAGGAGAGGTAGAAGAGTCCTTTCCGCAAAGAACATCTGCTGCCAAAATACTAGTTCATACAGATGAACATTCTGTAAACCTGGCCCGTGCCATTGAGGCAGCTATTCATCATATGGAACCTTTATCCATTTGGTGGGTAGTATCCGCCGAAGCTATTGGTGAGGGATATGAGGTCCTCTTATCAGAGTTATCAGGAGAATCGAGTCCTATTCTTATTCAAATTACACCATCCTTTCAAGTGATCGAGTAAAAACCATTGTCATGGAACAATGGTTTTTACTTTAGTTTTGACAAATGGACAGTATTTTTTAAAAACTGTAGCAGAAGGCGTAAGATTTCTATAGTATCTGTTTGCTATTCTTTCTTTTTTTGCTTCCCCGTCTCATTCCCTGTCGTGTATTCATAACCGACCTCAAAGCCAGCTTTCTTCGCTTTTTGACCCTTCACAACGCGGTATTGTTCTTCATTTCTTTGAGCCAAATGAACTCCCTCCTTCATCGCATGTTCATATGGTAGTATGTCCTTATAAAAAAAATTAATTTACAAAAACCTTTTTTACCCCTATGCGGTCTAATGATTGAAATGTTCAAACAACCTACAAGTTTTAGGGAGAGATAGATATGTCTAATGAAGTGCTCGTAATACGAGCTATTAAGGGAGATGAACATGCGTTTTATTCCCTTGTATCAGAACAAAAGGAACAACTGTACAGAATTGCTTACTCCTATTTAAAAAATCAAGGTGATGCTTTAGAAGCTATACAAGAAGTAACATACAGAGCATATAAAGCAATCGGAAAACTAAAGGAACCGAAATATTTTCATACCTGGCTAATTCGCATTATGATGAACTATTGCCGTGATGAATTAAGGAAACAGAAACGCTACTCCTCGCAAGCTGATTATGTACTAGAGCTTGCCATTCATGAAGATTCCTATGAACGATTAGAGATCGAGGAAGCAGTTGACGCTTTAGATGAAAGAAGTCAGCAAGTTATCAAAATGAAATATTTTCTCGATTATAAAATTAAAGATATCGCAGAAGTCATGGAATGTCCGGAAGGTACTGTGAAAACATGGCTCCATAAAGCATTGCAGAGCTTACGAAACCAATTACAAGTCAAAGGAGGGTCATAAAGAATGTTTGAAAAGGAAGAGACGCAGTTAAATAAAATAAAAGACCATTATGATGATTTGGATATCCCTTCTACCATTGATGATTATATCTTGGCAGGTATCCACAAAGGTAAGTCCATCCGAAAACGGGTTACTTCATGGCGTTTAGTTTCTTTGATTGCTAGCATACTGCTTATTGGATCATTTTCAATGATTCAAGTATCTCCAATCTTTGCTGGATATTTAAGCAACATACCTGGTTTTGAAAAGGTTATAGAAGCTATTCGATTTGATAAAGGTTTACTGTCTGCAGTTGAACACGATTTCCTTCAACCAATAAATATTTCCGATGAGCACGATGGAATGAAAGTTACAGTTGATTCTATCATTGTAGATGAAGAGAAGCTCGTCTTGTTTTATACACTTGAAAGTGATCGTGATAGAGAACACGTTATGTTAAGTCAAATTCAGTTTAAAGATAAGGAAAAAAATCAAGAGTTAGGTGTCAGTCATTCTATAGAATCTATTTCTGTTAAAGCAAATGAACCAGCATCAGGTACGATTGATTTTTACCAAATCGAAGGGTGGCCAACTTCTGTTGAGATTTCCCTGAAAGTTGACAAGAACAGTGAAAGTGTCTATGTTTTTCCTTTTTCCATCGATAAAGAAAAATTTGAAGGATTGAAAGAGGAATATATCCTAAACAAAACTGTTACAATTGAAAATCAGGAAATAACTTTTGAAAAGGTCATTATTCATCCTACTCGAATTGCCGTTCATCTATCATTTAATCCAAATAATGATAAGGAAATCTTTAACTTTGAAGATCTTCGAATTGTAGACGGGAAGGGAGAGAGCTGGGGGTCTGCTAATGGGATTGTTGCTTCATATCCTAGTGAGCATGAATGGATTGTATATTTACAAAGTAATTACTTTAGCAACCCTGATGAACTATATCTTGAATTTAGTTCGGTTCGAGCCCTCGATAAAGATGAAATTGAGGTTGTAGTTGATACAGAGCAAGAAAAAATCTTAAAATCCCCGGCAGATGGTCGCATTCTAGATGTTCAGTTGAACGATGACATGCTATCATTCACGCTAAAAGTGGATCCATTTACTGAAGGAGAGGGTTACACCTACAATTTGTTTAAAAGTGAGTTTGTAGATGCAACAGGAGCTACGTTTTCAGCGTCTGGTAGCTTTGCATCTAAGCAGAAATCCGGTATTCATTTAGATTCATTAGACTTTCAGAGCCCAATTACGTTGACGATTGGAAATTATCCTTCTCGTTTGAAAGAACATATACGATTCCAAATTAAGTAAATGTTTTGAAAAGAATTCTTTTAATGACACACCCTATATAAGGTAAATGCAAAGGATAGGTGATCAGCTGAAAAAAACTGTTCAATCTATCCTTTTTGTACTACAAATTCTCTTATATACTACATCTTATATTCTTTAACAAATGATACACAAATAAAGTTATTTAGTATTATAGGATATAGTTGATTGCATCCGACAATCGTTTATGAAAGTTTTTAGGATATTCATGAGTTAATGTTTCCTTAAAGTAAGTGTACAAAATTTAATTTATACTTGTATCATTGTGTAACACATTCTTCTTCTAGAAAAGATTCAAGTGAAAAATAGTATGATATGGGCATTTTATCAAATGGATATTCAATTATATAGTAATGATAGGAGAATACATTTATTTACTTCACTGACGGGGCTATTCTTCCATTACTAAACTATAGAGGCGAATCTTCATTGCAGGAAAGTTTAAATTGTTTCGAGAATATTTAGAGATTAAAAAAATTTTGATTTCCATATACCTATCATCGTAATATGAAAATTAACAGGAGTTGAATTTTATGATTCGTGAAGCTGAAATAACCGATAAAAATCAACTATTCGAACTCTATAAAATGTTAGTTCCCAATAGTAAGAAAATGAATGTAGTTGAAGAACAAATTGAAAAAATCAGGAGAGACCCTAACAATTTCTTGTTTGTGTACGATGTAAGGGGACAAATATTAGGTACACTTACACTAAACATATGTTTACAAGCCCTTCATGGATCAAGACCGTATGGTATTGTTGAAAATATCATCGTCCATGAACATTATCGAAGCAAGAACATCGGAAAAAAATTATTACAATACGCTGAGCGGTATTGTAAATCAATTGATTGCCATAGGATTATGTTATTGAGTAATTCGAGACGGCAAAAAGCACATCAGTTTTTCGAAAGGGAAGGATATGATGGATCCATTAGTAAGGGATTCAAAAAATACTTCTAAGTAAGAGTTAGTTCAATTGTTTACTTCTTATTGATACTGGTGTAGCGGGATCAATAGGAGAACCTAAACTAAGGGATTGGATTTAATGAAATTAAACAATGATAGCCAATATATTAGAGAAGTATATTTAAAAAAGGATCAAATACCTTCATATAACAATTTTCCCTTTTCTCTTCCAATTTTTAGGACGTTAAGTGAGTTGAATTTTCATCCTAATGTCACTTATATTATTGGTGAGAATGGAATGGGAAAATCTACTTTGCTTGAGGGTATTGCAATAGCATTAGGTTTTAACCCTGAAGGGGGTACATTGAACTTTAACTTTTCAAGCTTTGACTCACATTCAAATTTAGATAAGTATATTCGTTTAGTAAAAGGTGTAAATAAAGCAAAGGATAGTTTTTTCTTTAGGGCAGAAACCTTCTATAATATTGCAACTAACATAGAGGATTTAGATAAAGAACCTTCATTTGGAGGGAAAATTATTGATTCCTTTGGGGGAAGGTCACTCCACGAGCAATCTCATGGAGAATCTTTCTTTGCCGCATTTACTGAACGGTTCCAAGGAAATGGTTTGTACATTTTGGATGAACCGGAAGCAGCGTTGTCCCCTTTAAGACAGCTATCATTATTATCAAGAATTAATGATTTAGTTAATCAATCCTCACAATTTATTATATCTACTCATTCACCGATTCTAATGGCATATCCAAATTCAAGAATTATTGAACTAACAGAAAATGGTATTAATGAGGTAAGACTTGAGGATACTCAGCACTACGCTATTATGAAGCAATTCTTTGATGATCGTGATCGATTATTACATCATCTTTTTCGTTAATTTCTGATTGCTCTGGAAAAGTGTGTCTCTACTACTACATGCTATAGGTAGCTTATATACATTTTACCTGAGAACTCGATAGCACATTAGTAATCTAGCACCAAAAAAAGGATAAATGTGAACTAGTTTCCCTGTTCAATCTATCCTTTTTTCCTACAAATCCCCTTATATACTACAACAATATGTTCTTACGATCTTCAACAATGCATAGGTTCGTTCAATCAGAAGACCACATTTCTTCTTGTGGATTTCTTACATGCTAGTAGGTATATGCTAATTTATCCCGCTCCAACTGGCGCTAAGACCCCCACTTCAAAACTTTAGATGAATCGAGAAGTTTAAGTGGGGGATAAGCGCCAGTAAGAACCCGATAATATGAACACAGACTAAGATCGCCACATCCTGTGGCAACGTCTGTGTGACCCACATCATGCGGGCCGGGGCTAACAATCAGTGGGGGATGAGGAAAACCCCCACTGATTGAAGTTTCACTTTATGTACCATTGACTTTATATCCAGATATTCACCCACAAATAAAGTTATTTAGTATTATAGATATAGTTGATTGCATCCGACAAATGTTTATTAAAATTTTCAGGATATTCATGAGTTAATCCTTCAATAATAGTATATGTATATGGTATTTCCTTCTTTTCTAGTAATGAAACGAATTTCTCAGTACCCTCAAAACAATCTTGGTCTTTATCACCACAAATGATGTATCCCTTACTATTTTTTTTCTTTAATCGGTCAAGTAAGACTTCCCATTCTTCAATTTCAGGTAACCAAGGTCCCATGAGGATGTATCCTTTACACTCAATTTCATCATTTAGAATAGCTTTTAATGCTACTCTTGCGCCTGCTGAAAAACCACCAACAATAACCTTTTCTTTTCTTACATTATAGTTTTCACTTAAGTAAGTAAGGTGATCCTTTAATTCTTTTGTCCCTTGTTCAACATTATCCCACATATAAGCATCAGAAAATGCAATACTTGAAGACTGTGGTAGAGCTAAAATGGTTTCCTGAGAAGGCAACTTCCAGCGAGGCTCAGTTATATCTATATTCTCTTGGTTGCCATGGAGTGCCACAATAACGGTTTCTACTTCAGAATTTTTTTCAGATTGTACAACCTTCAGTTGCGGTTTAGTTAATCTTTGGGCAGTTACCTCCCGTTCCTTACAAATTTGCATCATATCTTGAAATTCCTTATATTTATGAAGATTCTTTAGATCATCATCTTGAGAAATGTAGTCGTAACTGTACCAATATCCATTTTCGATGATAGCTTCACGTAATATTGACAAAGCTTCTTGCTCTAATCCAGATGAACTTGCTAAACAATATCGAAAGTTAAAAATCTGGGCTTTGTTACCCTTTACTTGATCTGCGTATTTGGTTATAAATTTGTAAGCTGTTAAGCTACCTTCACTCGCATTGATTTCTAATGTTTTATTTAATAAGCTTGCATATGTTAGTCTTGTCATATTCCCTCCAAAAGAATGAGCTAAAATAAATGTCATGATCAATATCCTAATCTATATCTACTTAGGTAAGAGTATAAAAATTTAATTTTTACTTATATCAATGTTTAAACCATCCTACTTTAATTCTTTAAAAAATCTAAGTAAAAATTAGTATTATATGGGTATTTTACCAAATAGTTGTTAAAACATATAGTAAGAAAAGGAAAATAACTTTATTTACTTCATTAATGGAGAACTAATCTATGAGGGAATAATGGCTTTTTCTAATTGGAAATAAGTAGCGGTTTAGAATGTTTGATTAAGTCCATTATGAATGGTCACATAACACAGATATTGAGCACATTTTCATTACCTTTATAATGTGTAATATGATAATAACGCATGTAATCTTAGAGATTTTTACTTATTTTTTCTTGAGAATTTTAATAAAGCAACATTGTTACTTTTTATAATCATCCTCTTCTATGTCTGTTGTTAAAAATTCATACACTACATCTTGAACAATATCATGTAAATCTTGATCATCTGTATAAGTCTTTATAACCTTTTTATATAATGTGTCATAATCTTGCTGTGTTAAAGGTACTGTTTCTAACGTATGTTGATACTGGTAGAAACAGTTTCGGATCATTTTCTCAATAAGCTGTTTGTTCATGCTTGCCCCCGTAGTTTCG
Organism: Bacillus salitolerans; assembly: GCF_042680805.1. Classification (NCBI taxonomy): domain Bacteria; kingdom Bacillati; phylum Bacillota; class Bacilli; order Caryophanales; family Bacillaceae; genus Bacillus; species Bacillus salitolerans. The sequence continues at coordinate 127,883 of NZ_JBHUEM010000046.1, forward strand.
ATTTAAAGTAATGATACTAGACCTATATTCTCCAGACAACATTTTTTGCAGGAGATTATGTTTACATATCGAAGCTAGTACTGGGGGGATAATAATTATGAAAGAACGCGAATGGAGAACGGTGTATTTACTTTCTGTTTTAACACTAGGCACAATCACATTTTTTCTTTTAACGGTGTATGACTTAACAGATGAACTAGTTCGTGATTTTTGTCTAAGTTTTATTGTCATTCACTTAATTGTAAAAACGACTTTATTAAAACCGAAGGATTCTTGAAGTCACTTCCACTCCTAGAAGTGACTTCAGGAATCCTTCATTTTCCATTTGAAAACGAACGTATATTCGCTTATTATAGTGAATAGAATAAAATAAGAACATACATTCTTATTGAGGTGTTTGAAAATGAAAGTGGACTACAGTCAATTTCCACACGAGAGAATCTTGTGTGTGGATATGAAAAGCTTTTATGCGAGCTGCTCAGCGGTGATGTTAGGACTTGACCCAATGACATGTTATTTAGCAGTAGTAGGAGATACAGACAGGCAAGGAAGCATTGTCTTAGCTGCTTCCCCAAAAATGAAGGAAGAGTTTGGAATCAAAACAGGCTCCAGGCTTTTTGAGGTACCAAAGGATCCACGCATTCAGCTAGTCAATCCTAAAATGGGCACATACGTCCGAATATCAACTGAGATTACACGGCTATTTCATCGATATGTACCGAAGGAAGCGGTTCATACTTACAGCGTGGATGAAAGTTTTTTGAAGGTGGATGGTGTTGAGAGGATTTGGGGGGATGCCACGACCATCGCCCATAAAATTCGAAATAGTCTCCAAGCAGAGTATGGTCTTCCTTGTGCAATTGGAATAGGTCCTAATATGCTTTTATCTAAGCTTTGTTTAGATTTAGAGGCAAAGAAAAAGGGAGTAGCAGAATGGACATTTGAAGATGTAGAGAACAAACTTTGGCCCCTCTCCCCACTTAGCAAAATGTGGGGAATCGGCACTCGAACGGAGCGTAATTTAAATCGTATGGGCATTTTTTCAGTTGGCCAGCTGGCGAATTATCCGTTAGAGCTGTTAGAAAAGAAATTTGGTGTAATGGGAAACCAGCTCTATTATCATGCACATGGTGTGGACCTCTCCCAAATCGGCGCGCCTATTATGCAAGGTCAAATTAGTTTTGGTAAGAGTCAAATTTTAATGAGAGATTATCCAGACCCAAATGAAGTAAAGCATGTCATTTTAGAAATTTGTGAAGAAGTTGGAAGAAGGGCTAGGCAGCATAAAAAAGCGGGTAGAACCGTTAGTCTTGGTATCGGCTACAGTAAAGATGAATTTGGTGGGGGCTTTCATCGGTCAAGAACTGTTGATTCACCTACAAACATCACACTCGATTTGTACAAAGTGTGTCTTGAGCTGTTTGAGGAAAATTACCGCGGGAAAACCGTTCGGAAAATAGCGATTGCTTTATCAAACATTGTAGATGATGACCAGATGCAGCTCAATTTATTTGATAGGAATAAACCAAAAAGACGTGCACTTGGATACACGATGGATGCCATTCGTTCTAAGTACGGATCCAGTTCAATCCTGCGTGCGGTTTCCTATACAAATGCAGGAACGGCAAGACATCGAAATAAGCTAATCGGTGGACACAAAACGTAAAACGGGAGGAGGAGTCGAATGATTCGAGATCGTGGAAACATTAAATGGACCTCAATGATGCTTCCAGAGCATGTAAAACTATTAAGAGATTGGGCGAAAGAAGATGAATATGAAACAAAGCCTGAACTTGATGAGCAACAGCTAGAACAAATGAATGCTGTTATTTGTGAATCAATGGCATATGGTACGGAACTAGCTATTACTTATTTTGAACATACGAGACACTGTACGGTGCGAGGTGTAGTGCACTACGTAGATGAAGTTCGGCAAAAATTGCGAGTCGTAGATCAAAGTGGTCGGATTTATTATATTTCTCTGACAGCCGTTACGGAAGTTTCGGGATAGTTTTTCCAGGCTCGCTAAGTTCTCGAAACGAGAAAAAGAGTTTCGCTATAATTTATTTTTTTTAAAAATAAGAAGTTAGGGTAGAGAGCATCTCACCCTAACCATTCCTATTTTTTCTCCTCAAAAAGTCCAATTGATAAAATAGCTTCAATTGCTTCAGGATTTTCCTCTGATTCAATTTCTACCTCTTGCCCAGGCTGCAGGGACAAAGCCAAAATTCCAAGTAAACTTTTAGCATCGACTACCCAATGCTCTTTCTTCAAAAGGACGGTTCCAGGAAAAGTGTTTGTTGTTGCTACAAGCTGACTTGCTGCTTCAGCAAAAACCGGCTTTAGTACAGTAACATTCATTTGGATAACTCCTCTCTAACATTCAAATGTATATAGTTAAGTATAGAAGGAGTACGATCCAATAAACAAGCGGAAATGGGAAAAATTCATCAAAAAAGTTGCTTGGAAAAAGAACATAGTAAAGTCGAAAAACTAGTAATAAAAAATATAAAAACCAAAGGTCAAATGAAAAAAGAAGTGTGTAAAGTAGCGATAAAATGGGTATAAAGAAGGAAAACAATCCATTTAATAGATGAGATTTGAAATTCTCTATCAAAATATACTATGATGAGAATAGGAGGTGGATAAATGAGGAAAAGGGTAGCCAAAATGTTAATAGGCTTTGTTGCAATAGCCATCTTTATTGGGTTAGCTGAAACTAGTACAGATTCAGCAAAGAAGCAGGAAGAAGTAGTCATAACAACTGAACATAATTTATAATTGATTATATAATCCATGGGTAACCCCATGGTTTTTTATATGTATAATGTAGACAAAAACAAAAACCGACTGGAAGAATAAGGAGATGGGGAATGTGTCACATGCAATTGGTATTTCAGGAAGTGTGATTATGTCAGACCCAAGCAAATATACAGAGTTATTTTTAGATTACATAGAGCACATTGAAATAGGGGAATTTCAAGATGAAGAAGCATTCCAAAGCTTCTTAGAAGCAAAAGAATCTAGGAAGATGACGTTCGGATTGCACTCTCCATTATATCGAAATCAAAGTAAATATGATTTATTAGAAAAGGTGCATTATGATCCCGAAAGGGCCTGGAAGCAATTTGAGGAAGAAGTGAAAAGAATGGCTGAATTAAATGCAGCGTATATACTTGTGCACTTCCCCTATTTTAAAGAACAAGGGGAGGGGAGCTACTTCAAACAAATAAAAGCTGGCCTAGAAAAGCTAGCAACCCTTCAAGAAAAGTATAACCTTCCAATTATTTGTGAACCAAAGCTAGGCTTTAATCGATCATCGGTTGGAATAGAAGCACTGCACCAATTTCCGTTCGAGGAATGGAGAAAATATAATGTGAAGTTATGTATTGATATTGGTGACTACTTGATGGCAGTTGGAGATCGAGCCTTGCATTATATATCAAAATGGAGGGAATTCATTAAAGTCGTTCATTTGCATAATGTTGAGTTTCATGCATATAAATATATTTGGGCTCCAGTTCATCCATCACATGAAGAGGACGACACTCATTTTAAAGTAAGAGAAATAATAACCACATTAATAGCGAGTAAGGGTATATTTTTCGTATTTGAACACACTCCTCATTCGAAGCCAACTAAAAGATTTGTAGAAGAGGGGATAGAATGGGTTAGAAATCTGATAAAACAAGAATCTTCTTAATAGATTCCTTTCGTCTTGCCTCTATGTAGAAACTTTTTCGACAATCTAACGTACATATAAGTAAGCTGCAAACAGGAGGGGTGTAATGGCTCATATTATAACAGGTCTTATTTTATTGCTAACAGGTTTGCTATTTATTTTTATAGATCGATATTTCCCATATGTGGAGCTCATGTCAGGTTTTACAGAGAAGGGGTTTAAACGAATTATTGGATCATTAATAACAATAGGTGTACTTTTGGTTAGCTTTGGAGTTTATACCTATGTAACGTATCAGCCTCCATTTATTGAAGTAAGAGCAGCTGGAGAAAAGTACTTAATTGATGGAGAAATTGGAACAGTAGGATATATACTAAACGAGATGGACATTTATAGAGAACATAAAGAGACTAGTATACACCTTGTTTTTTGGGACAGTATTGATGTAGAGAAGGTTACTATTTCTCTTACAAGCCCGAGCGGTACGGTTATAGAGTCAAACGGGAAGTTCCACTTGGTTCAAAATGAAATGTCAAAAGCAGTTAAGGAACAAATACAATTTGCAAGCGTTTATGAGTGGTCCCCTGTTACATTTAGTCAGAGCGGTAAGTGGAAGGTAACTGTAACAGGAGATGGGAAACACATGGCAAGCTGGACAATAAGTGTATTTCAAGAAATCAGTAGCTAGGTAAACAGCTACTGATTTTTTTAAAAAGATAAGAAATTATAAGTGTTGGATTGTATCTTATTACGGGTGTGCTTAGTAATCAGCGCTCCAGCGCCCAACCAAGGTGAAATGGCGACGATCTTTGCCATTTCAACCTAATCGAGGTCAGATACAGTTCAACTAACCATCAGTGAATTTTTCTGATGATTAGTTGAACCAATCGGACTCCAACTCGGTTTTGTTTTTTAACCGCCAGTTGGAGTGGGGTAACCCTAAATGAGTAAAAGGGGAAAGCGCCCTTTTTCAATGCTCTGCCTGAGGCTAAACGAAACGCCCTGAGCCTTCTGTTCGACTACAGAATGTAGTCAGCAAGGGAATGGACTCGGACGCTTCGGTTTTAGCCTGGGCATCCTAACTATCAAGCACTCTAAACCTTTCGCTTATCAGTCACCCTTCTCAGCGCGGACACAGGAAACAAATTGTCCTTTATGTGTTCCATCACAATAAGGAAGCTTTGATGATTTTGTACAGCGGCATAACGAAAAAGCTGGTTTTGCCTCAAACACATTCCCTTCGGCATCAATAAGCTCTACATCCCCAGTAACACGGTAAGGACCATTATCCATAATTTTGATTTGAACCTTTGACATAGTTGATCTCCTCCTATATAAGACTTATGTTCATAGTAAAAGGAAATGGATAAAAATTCAAATACTAGGGTGTTATAAAAAAATAATGGCTGTTAGGGAATCAGCAGGCATAGGCATAAAAGTGATTGAAAAATCACCAAACGAAAAAAACCAGCTTCAGGGCGGGAAGCTGGTTATCAAAGGAGGCAAACATCATGACGGTTAAACCAAACTTTTAATTAGTGTACGAAAGCTGCGCCAACGATAATTAAAAGGATAAACAATACAACGATTAGCACGAAGCTGTTACCATAGCTATTGCCGCCATAGCCAGCACCTGCTACGTTACCACCATATCCATAACCCATATATAACACGCTCCTTGACTATAAATTTTAGATAATACAATTTTACGTATTATCCACTAATACAATATGATAAGGAAGATTAGTTTGTAATGGACAAAAACACATGAAAGGGAGAAATGGTTATCAGTCTATTCATCTATCTTTTCACTTCCTAGGAAGTCCTTTACTCTTTTTACACAATGACTTCGCTCATAGCTTTTATAGAGATTATTTCTTAGGCGAACTGGATCACCAAAGAAAAAGCGTTCATACAACGTTTGTCTAGACCCAAAGGCACTCATGGAAAAGTCCCAAGCAAGCCTGAAGAGCTGTACTCTTTCTTTTGCTGGAAGTGAAGTCGATTGTAAATAGCGCTCTAGATCACGCTTGTTTACAGAGGTGAAATCTTTTTCGGTTGGAATTGAAACAAGACCACTTGCTCCTAATAGCTGAAGTATTTCTGTGTATCTTGGATAAAGTGTTGGGAAAATGGTTGTTGCTACATATAAAGGATTTATGTCAGGTATAAAAGTGCCGAAGCGGTCTACTTTAGCATGTAATTCAGAGGAGTCTAGTAGAGATTTTATGGTTTCAAGACCAATAATGATCTCACTCATTTTTCCTTGAACATGCTCATACTCCCCAATGTGTATACTATCGATTAACGTTTGGGCAAGGCCAACAAGAAATTCAAGCTTCGTTTGTCTTCTTGTTGTAACTTGATGTAACACGAGAGGAAAGAAGCTACTTTCACTATATAGTTTACCAACAATCGTCAAATCATTGTGGAAGAAGATACGATTCCATGGAACGAGCACATGATCGAACACGACGATGGCATCAACCTCGTCAAACCGAGAAGCTAGTGGATGATCAAAAGGAGATTCGCGATAAGAAAATGATTCTCGACAAATAAATTTCAATCCCTTTGTATTACTAGGTATAGAGAAAGCATAGGACATGCTATGACTATTTAGTCCTCCGCCTGAAGGGAAGACGATAATTTCGTCAGTAATTCCTCCTTGGGTTGCAAGGAGTCTAGCACCTTTTATCACAATTCCTTCTTCATTTTGATCAATAACTTGAGCAGCAATAATCTCATCTTCGAATTCTTCAAAATAATACGGAGAGCGGTTTACTTGAGGATTCAAAAAAGTATGTGTAAACGATAAATCCTGTTCACGTGCCATTTCATAAAAATTCCATATATTTTCTTCCCATTTAGGATTATGATCCCCAAACAGTCCTTTAGAAGCGGCGAAGGTCATTAAGGCTGTATTCATATAGTCAGGAGATCTTCCCATACAGCCTCCTGAAAGAGCTGCCCACTCCATAATCATGGATCTTCTACATGATAAATCTTCCTTTGATTTCGGAATTAAATATGAAACGCCAACACGATTTCCTGTCAACGGTGAAGAATAGGTCATTTTGCTACTATAATTCGGATGAACCTGGAGATCATATAACTCTGCTTGACTTTTCATAATTCCCTTAAAGGCAGGATGTTCTGAAATTTTACCAGTTACTTTTTCTCCATCAATCCACGTGTTGGTGTTAAGTTGATTAATTCTGTGTATATACTCTTGGCCCGAAATTACAGACATAAACTCACCTCATTTTCTTCCTTTCTTAACCTATGCATAAAGAGAGTTCATGTTTACAGGATTTAGTGGAGTAAGGATCATAAAAAAACTTCCCTTATAAGGAAGTTTCTATGGGAGAGAATAGATCCTAAAAGCCAATATTAAGTATAACCAGTAACTGTCTTGATTGTTTGTTGAGAAACATCAACTAAAATGGTGTTCCTTTAGAAACTCATCTACTATATTTTCGTACATTTCTTTATTAGAACCTAATGAATACGCATGAGATCCTTTCGGAGCAATAAATAATTTTTTTGCGCCTCTTTTTTTCTCATAGAGTTTCTCTGACATATTAGGTAAAATGTAGTCGTCTTCTTTACTGTGTATAAATAGAATAGGATTTTTGATATTCTCAATACAAGAAATAGGAGAGACGTCTTTTAGTGAATATTTATCTCGAATTTTTATAAAGGCTTTACCAAATGGTAAGACTGCCTGTTTGGGAAGCTTAAAGTCTTTCTTTAATAAATAAGCAAGCTGCTCTTCGAAATCAGAAAATGGACAATCGGCAATATAAAAATCTGCTTCATCTTCAAGCAGCCCTGCGTATAAAAGCAAGGTAACAGCACCCATGGATTCACCGTGAATCCCGAGTGTAATATCGTCCCCAAATCTATTCTTTGCCCAGTGAACTACAGCCTGAAGATCGAATTTTTCATAGTGACCATAGCTTGTTGTACGTCCACCTGTTTCACCATGTCTCCTGTGATCGTACATGATGACGTTCCAGTCACGGTTATGAAATAAATACATATATTTAATCGAGTTAACTCGGTTCATCGTCACACCATGACAGAGAATAATATATCGATTGGATTCAATCTTACTTGGGACAAATGTACCTTTAATTTGATATCCGAAAGGAGAAGAAAGAACAAAATCCTCCTTCTTTAGTTTGTCATAATCCTCAGGAACAAACCTATTCTCTTTCACTTCTCTGTCATATATCGTTTCATACGGTTTCTTTTTTATGTACATGGTCCGATTACTAAAGAAAAGGCCAATTGAAATGATATAGGCAAATACAACTCCTAATCCGATAAACAGCTTCCTCATATGTTTCCTCCAATTCATACAAATGATTCTTCCATAGTTTATCACGCCTTGCGGGAAAATTAAAAAAAGCACACCTATTTTTAGGTATGCTTCTTATTGGTTCTCCGACTTTATTGCGGAGAGTTTTGACGTCCAGTAGGATGGATGGCTTTATCCATTTCTTCAGCAGCCATTACGTTCTTTGTATTAATTGCCTCATTGGAAGGCTGTCCCTTCTGTCCTTTTTGCTTAGATTTTTCAGATCTTCCCATTGTTGCACCGCCTTTATACATATTTTTGCTTTATATAAGATTCCCAATCATACGAATCATATGTAAAAAACTAGCCAATTTGAGTGGCTAGTTTAGTCGGTCGTATTTACTCTCGATTGGTTTAGAGATGTGTGGTCGTATGATATTAACTGCCTTTTTTACACCATCCAGGTGAATGCCTGTCTCAATACCCATTTGGTTTAGCATAAACACCACGTCCTCTGTTGCAACGTTACCAGTTGCTCCTTTTGCAAAAGGACAACCACCTAAGCCTCCGGCAGAAGTATCAAATCTTGTAATCCCTGCTTGAAGTGACGCCAGGACATTTGCAAGGGCCATTCCTCGGGTGTCATGGAAATGAGCCGTTACCAGTGTGTCATTGAAATGGCGTAGTAGCGTTGAAAATAATTGGAAAGCTTCTTTTGGATTAGCCATTCCGATTGTATCCGCAACACTAAGTTCATCAACACCATACTGAGCAAATCGAGTACATAATTGTAACACATCGTCCATTTCTATTTTGCCCTCATACGGGCAATAAAATGATGTAGAAATGCAAGCGCGAACAAATACACCTTTATCTTTAAGATCAGCAATAATTGGCTTCAATTCTTGAAGACTTTCCTCGGTTGATTTATTAATATTTTTTTGATTAAACGTATTGCTAACACCTACAAAGACAGCAACAGCCCGACAGTTCGCTTCTAATGCACGGTCGACCCCTTTGCGATTAGGTGTTAAGACAATATTGCGTGTATGATCAGAAATAGCCTCAACAATCTCCATTGCATCCTGCATTTGAGGTACCCATTTCGGGGATACAAAAGAGGTTAACTCCATTTCCTTAATGCCAGCATCCTTCAATGACTGGATAAATTGAATTTTTACAGGTGTAGGCACCAGATTTTGATCATTTTGTAAACCATCCCGAGGACCAACCTCAATGATGGTCACTTCTTTTGGTAAGTTCATCGAACCCCTCCACTATGAAATCTTCATCATATCTATTCTAGTGAATCAGTTAACTATAAAGCAAGAATAATAGAAAAATTGACAAAATTAAAGGAATTTTGCAAAGAAAAGAGAAGTATTTATAGATATTGAATGGCTGAAAAGGAGGACAACATATGAGTTCAAGAGAAGTAGTAATCGTTAGCGCAGTGCGTACAGCAATTGGGAATTTTAATGGGTCATTAGCATCTGTAAAGGCCACAACCTTAGGTGCAACCGTGATAAAGGAAGCGTTAAACCGCATCGGCCTAGACAAAAACCAAGTAGATGAAGTAATCATGGGGAACGTCCTACAAGCTGGATTAGGTCAAAATCCGGCAAGGCAAGCTGCAATAGAGGCAGGACTGCCAATTGAAACATCATCCATGACCATTAATAAAGTATGTGGTTCTGGATTAAAGGCTGTTCATCTAGCTACTCAAGCCATTCTGTCAGGGGATGCAGAGGTTGTAGTAGCAGGTGGAATGGAGAATATGAGTCAAGCGCCTTATCTTCTGCAAGGTGCAAGAGATGGATTTAAAATGGGAGATCAAAAATTAAAAGATAGCATGATTCAAGATGGACTTTGGTGTGCATTTAATGACTATCACATGGGAATAACAGCAGAAAATTTATGTGATAAGTATGAGCTTACGAGAGAGGAACAAGATCAGTTTTCGGCTTTAAGCCAGCAAAAAGCAGTGGCTGCAATCGAATCAGGAAAGTTTAAAGATGAAATTGTGCCAGTAGAAATTAAAACAAGAAAAGAAACGATTATCTTTGATACAGATGAATATCCAAAGGCAAACACAACGGTTGAAAAATTAGGAGGCTTACGTCCAGCGTTTAAAAAGGATGGTTCTGTAACAGCTGGAAACGCTTCGGGTATTAATGATGGAGCAGCGGTAGTTGTGGTGATGAGTAAGGAAAAAGCAAATGAACTTGGCATTCAGCCGCTTGTGACTATTAGAGCAAATGCAAGTGCTGGGGTAGACCCTTCTACGATGGGAATTGGGCCAGTTCCAGCTGTTAAGCGTGTGTTGGAAAAATCAAAGCTGAATCTTTCCGATATTGAGTTAATTGAAGCAAACGAAGCGTTCGCAGCCCAATCACTAGCAGTAGGTCGTGAGCTACAACTCAATCAGGAAATCCTAAATGTTAATGGCGGGGCAATTGCACTTGGACATCCAATAGGAGCAAGTGGAGCTAGAGTACTTGTCACACTTATTCATGAGATGAAAAGACGTAATTCAAAAACAGGTCTAGCGACTTTATGTATTGGTGGCGGTCAAGGGGTAGCTACCATTGTTGAAAACGTATAGAAATCAAAATAAAGTAAGCGTTTACAGGGGAGAGGGAGTGAAAGCATGAAGCAAATGTATACGTCTTTTGCTGAAGCTGTGAAAGAAATTCAAGACGGCGCAACGATTATGGTTGGTGGCTTTGGTCTTTGTGGAATACCAGAAAACTTAATTCTTGCATTAGTGGATACAGGTGTGAAAGATTTGACGGTTATTTCAAACAATTGTGGAGTAGATGATTGGGGTCTAGGCTTACTGTTAAAAAATAAGCAAATTAAAAAGATGATCGGTTCTTATGTTGGAGAAAATAAAGAATTTGAAAGACAAGTCCTTTCAGGAGAGATTGAGGTGGAGCTTGTACCACAAGGAACACTTGCGGAGAAAATTCGCGCGGGAGGAGCAGGGATTCCTGCTTTTTATACACCGGCTGGGGTAGGAACACCAGTTGCAGAGGGAAAAGAATTGAGAGTTTTTAATGGTAAGGAATACTTGCTGGAAGAAGCGTACACAGCAGACTTTAGCCTAGTTAGAGCTTGGAAGGCTGATAAGATGGGAAATTTAATTTATAACAAAACCGCACGAAATTTTAATCCTATGATTGCTGCTGCAGGAAAAGTAACGATTGCAGAAGTTGAGGAGCTTTACGAGATAGGTGACCTAAATCCAGACCATATTCATACACCAAGTATTTACGTTCAAGGTCTTATTATCGGTCAACAAGATAAACGAATTGAACGCTTAACGGTGAAAAACTAAGAAGGGAGGGACCAACATGAATACACGTGAAAAAATCGCAAAACGTGCAGAACGAGAAATTGAAAATGGCTTTTATGTTAACTTAGGAATTGGGATGCCGACACTAGTAGCAAATTTCATATCTGATAATAAACAAGTTGTCCTTCAGTCGGAAAATGGGTTACTTGGAATTGGACCTTATCCTGCAGAAGATGAGGTAGAAGCTGATTTAATAAATGCAGGAAAAGAAACAGTTACAGCTATTCCAGGAGCTGCTTATTTTAATAGCGCCGAATCGTTTGCAATGATACGTGGTGGGCATATCAATATCGCCATCCTTGGTGGAATGGAAGTTTCAGAATCAGGTGATTTAGCAAACTGGATGATACCTGGTAAGATGATTAAAGGAATGGGCGGGGCGATGGACCTCGTTCATGGTGTCCAAAAGATCATCGTGATTATGGATCATGTAAATCGTGACGGTGCTCCAAAAATTCTCAAAGAGTGTTCACTCCCTCTAACAGGTAAAGGTGTCGTTAATCGTATTATTACAGATCGGGCTGTTATTGATGTAACAGATAATGGCTTAAAACTAGTAGAAGTGGCAGAAGGCTATAGTGTGGAAGATGTTCAAGCTTCAACGGAGCCACCGTTAATCGTAGATGAGAATGTAAAGCTAAACTCTTATTAGACTCTACTTTTTCGCCACTCTCTGCTATAATGAGAAACACGCTGTTTGAAAGGAGCAATTAGTGATGGCGAAGAAAAAGAAGCAGCAGCAAGTGAGACCCAAAAATAATCAAGACGATAAAGTTCTCCTTAAAGAACGCCTTCAAGGCGATATCTTTGAACAACTAAAGGAGAAACAAAAATCTCTTAAAGAAGAAGAAGCACGTAAACAAGAGGAAGAACTAATCAGAAAGCGCGAGGAAGCTCGCCTTCGGGAAAAAAATAAATCATTTGAAGAATTGTTAAATGAAAGTAACATAGATTGGAAACAGTTTAAATAAACATGCCTCCTAGTATAATAGGAAGCTAACTATGATAGACCTCGATAACGAATAACGTGTCGAGGTCTTTTTTTATTCTTATAAAATGAACAAATAAATGGTTATCTCTCGTCTAAAGACGTGTTGACAGATGATTTACCTACATAGGAGGAGGGATGTAAGGTGCGAAGGTTAATCATTTTTTTACTGATTATAGCAAGTCCTATTATCATTCTTATACTTCATACAAATTACGTGGTTGGGTTAGATGATTTTAATGATGCCAACTTAGTTGAGTTGGTCGAAAACTTACAAAATAACGAATATTTCAGTCCATATTTTCAAGAGTTATCATTGGAACAAATTACGGAAGGAAGTTATGACAAAACCTCTACTTACCGGCTAACAGGAACCGGAACCGCTCTGTTTTCAAGTCTATCTAATATAGAAAAGCAAGGAATATTTTATGAGTTTTCGAATCAACAACGGATTAGCAAGGACGTGTCATGTGGACGGAGTAAGTTCTGCACCATTATAGAAGTTTTGATCAAAGATCAAGTTGAAGTGCAACCTTTTAAACGGAAACTATAATTTCGAATTTAATCACTAATGAGGGGGAAAGGCTATGGTAAGAAAAAAACTCACAAAATCCTTCTTGCAATTCGTATTGGCATTAATTGGGATATTTTGTTTAGGGGCGTTTCCTTATCTGTTTTTTGATTTGGAAATGAGAGAGAAGATATATAAAATACAAGTTTTACTGGATTCAGGAAAACTACGGAATACATTATTCTTATATCAATCCATTACATTTAATGTACAAGATTACTTTCATTCTATTAAATTGACAATTCATGAGTTTATCCATTACTCAGAGATGACCTACATTGACATTAGAAATTCTGAAAGACCACTGTTTCCTTTTTTTAATGAACTCTATGTCAATTCATTAAAGTATTTAAGCTTATCCATATTAGTTAGTTTTGTAAGTTCAATCATTTTTACATATTCTATTATGCTTTTACCCGTTAAGATAAAAAAAAGAATAAAGATGTGTTTTTTTATTCTTGAGTCGCTACCAGATTTGTTTGTTATTCTCAGTTTGCAAAGCTTAGTGATTTGGATGTACAAAAAAACAGGAATTTTATTATTTCAGACGGTTAGTACATTTGGAGATGAAGCCTTTATGATTCCTCTCTTAGTTCTAAGCTTCCTTCCAACCGTTTATATGACAAGGTATCTATTACTCTCCTTTGAAGATGAATATGAAAGCCTGTATGTTGAGCTAGCAAGAGGCAAAGGACTTACGAAGCTTGAGTTATTAGTTAAACATATTTTCCGTAATGCCTTTGCATCATTTATATTTCACTTTAAAACCATTTTTTGGTTTACAATATCCAACCTGTTGATGATCGAAATTATCCTAAATATTAACGGCTTTTTTCGATTTATATATGTAAATTCTGCCCGTAACCCTGAGCTATTGACACTTTGTATGTTATTTATGTTTGTCCCATTTTTTTTGATAATGACCCTCCTAGAAAGCATGGTCGGGCGTATATCCTTGAAGGGAGTGGATGAGTCATGAAAATAGGAAAACAACTCATTCATCACAATTTATTTATGATAGGGATAACTATACTCTTGTTTTTCTTAGTGGCAAGCTTTCTTTACTCTACCATTCTAGAAAAAATTCTACCTGCTCCTTATAAATACCTACACAATGAGAAGGGGGATATCATGGCACAGGCACCATTCCAACCATCACTGGAATTTCCCTTCGGTACAGATATAGTTGGTAATAGCTTGTTTTATATGGTTATAGATGGTGCAAAATACACAATTCTATTATGTGTACTTATTGGTATTGCTAGGGTAATTTTAGGGCTACTCTTTGGCTTCTTACTCATGTTACTGCCAATTAGAATAAAGTCAATGGTCAAAGGATTTTTTGATGGGCTTCACTTTATCCCATTGTCTTTATATACATTTATATTAATTGTGCCAGTCTTTTTGTTTTCATGGAGTTTTGGTGAAAAATCAACGATATATGCTCCCCTATTGGTTATAACCCTGTTATCAACGCCTATATTGGCAGTTTATCTTGCAGATGAAATTGGACAAATCTATCAGAAAGAATTTATTAAGAATGCCAAAATAATGGGAGGAAGTTGGTGGCACATTTTTAACAAGCATGTTAGACCATTCTTTTTTCCAAAGCTGATTATCGTGCTACTACAGCAAGTTGGACAAGTATTAGTTATTTTTGCTCATTTAGGTATCCTTGGCATTTTCATAGGTGGTGGAGATAGGAAGGAGGTTGGAGCAGACATAAAAACAGAGACTCCTATATTTGAAGTGTTTTCTGCTACAAATGAATGGGGTGGGCTTATAGCGAAGTATTTTCCAATCTTCTTTATTAGACCTTATTTTGTATTAATTCCTGTTGCTTGTGTAGCTTTAACAATCTTAGCTCTCAATTTTATTGTAGAAGGATTAAAAAATGTACTCATCGATGAAAATCCAAAGGAGGTATCGTTTTCAAAAAATGTGAAGAAAAAAGGAAAAAGCAATACCTTGAAAGAACCCTTTACAATGTTAAATAAAGTCAAGGATTTATCGTGAAATTGATCTTCATGATAGATAAGCGGCATGATTAGATTAGCTATTGAACAAAAAATAAAAGCAGCATCGTCTAAAGGTAAAAAATGGAGGCATTATATGGAACCAACAAAACATGAGATTCGATATAATGATTGGAATGTATTGTATCTGAAAAGGGAGGATATATTATCAGAGTTGATAGATGCCCTAGGAACAAAGGTAATGAGACTGGCTTATACATATGTAAAGGATAAGAAAATTTCCGAAGATATAACTCAAGAGGTATTTCTAAGATGTTATAAAAACTTAGACCGATTTAGAGCAGAGTCAAATATTAAAACCTGGATTTATAAGATTACTGTAAACCTTTGTAAAGATTATTTAAAAAGCTGGGCGTACCGAAAAATACTTCATTTCGAAAAGATACATAAAACAAATGAAAAGACGCCCCTTGATCACGTACTTGATACATTTGAGAAAAAGCAGTTGTCACTCTATGTATTAAAATTACCGATTAAATATAGAGAAGTCATAATTTTACACTATTATGAAGATTACTCAATTCAAGAAATCTCTGAGCTACTTCAAACGAGTCCAGATACAATTCGAACAAGGATGAGAAGAGCCAAAGAGAAACTTAGAGCTCATTTTGTAGAAGAGGGGCTGGATTAATAATGGAGAATCGATTACAGAAATTAAAAGAATCGATGAATGATCACGTCTTTACAGATATTTATATGGATAAAAAGCTTAAAGGGAAAATACTTAAAAATGTTTCGAAACATAATAAAGGTCGTACGATTATCGGGAAAAAGTGGAATATTCAAATTGTAACAGCAAGTTTGGTTTCTTTATGTTTACTATTTATCATTTTATTCAACAACTAATACTAGTCTGAATAACCAGAGAGTTGATTTGTTAAATTTCCAAAGTGATATCCTTTCCATCCTAAAGACGCAGGTTTTACTCGAGAAGAAAATATTAAACAAAATACAGAACAATGACTTCACAATTAAAGAATTATACGAGTTAAAGGAAGAGGCTGCAAAAATTCAAGGTTGATTGCAATTCAATTAACCACATTGAGTGTACCTGCTACTTTGGTTGACTATGAATCACAAATTACTAGCAGTATTGAGTATTAAAGAGAGTCTTATTATAGCAAAAGTAGTTACTTGCACAATACTGACTTAGAGTTATGGATCCAAATCTTTCTATGAACACGAGAAACCCTTCAAAGAACTTAGAGTATCAACAATCTTTCTACCAATTTGAACATAATGTGAGTAACGTCTATAAGAAACTTCAGTTACTTGAACCTAGTTATTGTATTGAAATAGAAACACAGATCCTGATTGATGAACAATCTATATATTGGTTGCAGAATATGAAGCGAGAAGACCAAGCTACACTTTCAAAATAGTAGAACAAAGGGCAAACGTACCTCAGATTTGAAACTACCTGAAGTACTTTTTTTTTTGGTTAATAAACAGTCTGGAAAATGTAGGGGGAGATATCACCAAAAATGAATGTCTACTTAACCACTAAAAATCTTGAGCATCCAGAACCTTACGATAGATGCTTACTTAATAGAACCATTCCTCCACAAAAAAACAGAATAAAAACGAAGTAAAGTGAAAAAAAACGCAACCGACACTTGACTAACATGAAAGAAACGGAATAAAATAAGTGATATGTTAAAATCATTTAGGCCTTTGAGGTGTTAAAAAATGTTAGCAGAAGAACGTAGACAACAGATATTAGAATGGATTAGGAAAGAAGGAAAGGTCATAGCAAAAGACCTTTCGGAAAAGTTCGAGATGTCGATTGATTCAATCAGAAGAGATTTAACCATCATGGAGGATCAAGGTCTTTTGAAAAAGACATATGGAGGGGCGATTTTAAATACTCCAAGCCCCAAAGTCAGGACTTTACCCATGCCAGATTCCAATCGATATGGTGAAAGTGCAGCACATCAAGATGCGATTTCAAAAAAGGCAGCTTCCTTTATTAACCATCATGATACGGTTTTTATTGGGGGAGCAGGAATCCAATATGGAATGCTTAAGCACCTTCCGACAGACTTTCCGTTTACTGTTATTACAAACTCAATCAAGATTGCTGAAGACATTCGAAAACTTGAGAATATTACTTCCTATTTAATTGGAGGTAGATTAAGGTTTGAATCAAGTGGGATTATTGACACACTTGCAATTGAAATGATCAGTAAGTTTACAATAGATACATGCTTTTTAACTGGTGGAGGAATAACAGAAAACGGTATAAGTACAGCAACACCTGAAGGAGCAGCCTTTACACGAGCAGTATCAAAGGTCTCAAGACAGAGAATTTGTTTAGCACCACATGAAAAAATGGGACATCAAATGTTTGTTGTATCGATTCCAATCGAAACAATCGACATTATGATTACAGATATCGAAGCATCAGAGACAACGATACAACATATTCAAAGACGTAAAGTTAAAGTAACGTTCGCTAATAAACAAGACACGAAAGAGGTATAACAGATGAAATGTCTAAAGGTGGAACAAACGAAGGGGTTACAGGGTACGATTCAAATACCAGGATCAAAAAATAGTTCACTCGCTTTATTGGCTGCTGCATGCATGGCAGATTATCCAGTAACTTTGCTGGGGATCCCGAATATTTCTGACATTCGAGTAATTACTAAGATTGTACACGAGATGGGAGGGAGGATTTATCAAAATGTAACAGGGGAAGTCATTGTTGACCCCACTCAAATCAATCAGACAATCCTTGATCCAAAGAAATCTTCATCTTTTAGAACTGCCTATTATTTTATTGGTGCATTACTTGCGAAATATGGGAGAGTTTCCGTTGGGTATCCAGGAGGAGACGATTTTGTTAGCAGGCCGATTGATCAACATGTTAAAGCTCTACAAATGATGGGAGCAACCTTTACCTTTCATCCAAATCATTACGTGGTAGAAGCAAAGGAATTAAAGGGTGCAACCATTTTTTTTGATAAAATCACCTCCGGGGGAACGATCAATGTAATGTTAGCAGCGGTATTAGCAAAAGGAGAGACGGTCTTGTTAAATGCAGCACGAGATCCGGAAGTGGTGGATACTGCTATTCTACTTAATAGCATGGGAGCTAGTATTAAAGGTGCAGGTACTCATACCATTCGGATTACCGGTGTTAAAGCATTAAAAGGTTGTACTCATACAGTAATCCCAGATCGATTGATAGCGAGTGCATTCTTGATATCAGTTGGATGTACAGGTGGGTCTGTAACAGTTGAAAATATCATACCTGAACATTTACAAGCTTGTCTTTCAAAATTAAAAGAAATGGGTCTACATATTGAGTTTAGTTCGAATTCCGTAACCGCACACTCAAATGGAATAGTAAAAGCAACTAGGATAAGAACAGGAATGTATCCTGAATTCCCAACAGATGTCCAGCAACCATTAACAGTATTACTAACACAAGCACAAGGTAAAAGCATTATTGCTGAAAAAATCTATCCGAATCGTTTTAACCACGTTCAACAATTAGCAAGAATGGGGGCTAATATAAAGGTTCGCTCAGGTGTTGCTTACATCAAAGGCAAATCGCAATTATATGGATCGAATGTTCATGCATCTGATATCCGAGCAGGTATAGCCTTAATCTTAGCCGGAATGGCGGCTGAAGGAACTACTACGATAAGGGGTGTAGAGCATATTGAGCGCGGGTATGGAAATGTCGTGGAAGCCTTTCAAACGATTGGGGCAAAGATTGAATTACAATCAGAAAAATACACTCAAAATATGAATAAACTAGAAAATGCACGTTAAACTAAATCCATTCTCGTGTAACAAGAGAATGGATTTAGCTTGATCACTTTCTATTATCAGGAACTTCTGTTTCATAAAATCTTTGCGATAATGAATGTAAGTTACTCGTCAATTCTTCACCTGACATCGGTAGTCCATGTCCTGTAATAGCGATACTAGGTGAAAGGTCAGCTAACTTTCTAACTGAGTCACCAGCAGCAGTCCAATCGATTGTAAAATAAGCTGGTGGACCGTGGATTTCTTGTTTTTGAGTAAGAACTTCATATAGCGATTCTTGTTCGACTGTCGTAAATGCATCTCCTGCAAGTAATACCTTGTCTTCTTCTCGAAACAGGGAAATATGACCAGGTGTATGCCCTGGAGTATGTACCGCCTTCCAGCCTGGTAAAACGGGAATTGAGCCATCTTCAGGAATAATTTGTAAGTGATCAGTTATGTCGATACTATGCCGAGGGAAAAATGTGGACATCTTGGCAACGAGTCCAGAACTAGCCTCTGTATTTGGCTCTGGATAATGCGTCTTCCCTGTCAGGTACGGAGCTTCAAGCGAATGGGCATATACGGGTACATCCCACTTTCTCAATAGTTCTTGAAGGGCGCCAATATGATCAAAGTGTCCGTGTGTAAGTACGATAGCTTTCATCTTACATCCTTCACCGAAACGTTTTTCACAAGCTTTGATGATCATTTCTTGAGAATCTGGCATACCTGCATCTACTAGAATAAACTCATTGGATACAGTTGGATTTCCAATCAAACAAAGATTTACAATTTGAACAGGTAAACAAAACACATCAGACAGGATTTCCATCCCTACTCCACTCGTTATGGATGTGATAGGCATCTTTGTCAAAGTAAAAAAACCTCCCATTTTTCCTAAGTTTCTATTGTAGTATGACTGTTATATGAACAAATTATGTTATACAAAAAGGTGGCTTATAATGAGAACAATACAAGTAGTTCCTTACAATCCTATGTGGAAAAATGAGTTTGAAAAAGAAGCAAAACAATTAGAAGGTATACTAGGAGAAGAGTGTGTTAAGATTCATCATATTGGAAGTACGTCAATACCGGGTATGTCTGCCAAACCTATCATAGATATTTTGATTGAGGCAAGGGATTTACATGAAATTGATAAGAAAAATAATCAGTTCCATGAATTAGGATATGAACCAAGGGGGGAATTTGGAATTCCTAATCGACGTTACTTTCCTAAAGGAGGAGACGAGAGAACACACCATGTTCATATTTTTCCGACTGGTCATGAAGAGGTTATGAGACATATTGCCTTTCGTGATTATTTAATTGAACATCCTTGTGACGCGGAAAGATATGCAAACGTAAAGATCGAATTAGCCTATAAATATAAAACAAATCCTTATAAATATGTAGAGGGTAAAGACAGCTTAATAAAAGAGATAGAGGGAAAAGCAAAACGGTGGTATCTGGAGAAGTAACCACCGTTTACACACTACATTATCTATGATCATGATAAATATCAGCACGTACTAAGTTTTGAATGAAGTGAATATCATCCTCTGATAGTGGATTTGATAGAGCGGCCCTTACATTGTCTATTAATTGATCCTTTTTACTAGCTCCGGGAATAATGGCACCTACTGCTCTAGGAAATAAGCAATATTGTAAGGCAATTTCGTTTACACTACGATCAGGAAAGTGTTCTTTTATTTTTTCTAAAGCTGTTTTTATTTCCTCAGGCGTTAAATGTATATATCCATTTGATTGTGAGTTAGATGATGTTAATATCCCTTTTGCAACAGGTCCTCTGGCAATCAAGCTTATCTGATTGTCTTCTAATATGCTCATAATTTCTTCTTCTGGTCTTCGGTCAAGGATGCTATATTGCATCATCACACTTATAATGGATGACTTCTTTATGTATTCCTTTATGACATTTGGACGGATCGAAGAAATTCCATAATAACGAATCACGCCTTCTTGTTTAAGTTCTTCAAAAGCCTCGATTATTTCGTCGATAGGATCATCAATGGTCCCGCCGTGTAATTGATACAAATCAACATAATCTGTTTGAAGTCTTTGAAGACTCTGCTTAACCGCTTCCTTGATATACTGTTTACGAGGATCCCAAACCCACCCTTCTTCACCTGGAATTCTACGATTCCCTACCTTTGTTGCCAAAATAATATTACTTCTTTTATGTTTAATCGCTTTTCCCACATATTCTTCATTCAAGCCAAAATCATATAAATCCGCAGTATCAAAGTAATTGATCCCAAGCTCAAGTGCTTCATCGATGATTGAAAGGGCATGTTGTTCCTCTGTTCCAATTGACATACAACCAAGGCCAATCTGACTAACTTGTAAGTTGGAATTCCCCAGGTTACGATATTTCATGTTAGGACACCTCATTTCCTTCATTTTATTCTATTGTATCTCTACCAAATTTTCTTTTCCATTAAACTACATCATTGAAAATCTAATTTCTTTAGTGATATTCTATTTCTATGAAGGAAGAGGAGGGGTAGTTTGAGTAAAGAAGCATTGTTAATTATTGATATGAGTAATGATTTTGTTTCAGATGAAGGGAATTTAACAGTTGGAAAACCTGCACAAGATATTGTTGCTTCAATAGTAGAAGCAGCAAACGATTTTCTACACCGTGATCAAGTAGTAGCTATATGCATGGATGAACACGCAGAAGATGATGGGCATTTTGAATTATGGCCGGCTCATAATGTTAAAGGGACATGGGGGCAAGAGTTATATGGTGAACTGCAAACATGGTTTGATGAACATAAACACCACCCAAATGTGATTTATATTGCTAAGCCTGAATATGATGCTTTTTTCAACACGAACTTAGATGATAAGTTAAAAGAAAAAGGAGTCGAAAAGGTACATCTCGCAGGTGTTTGTACGGATATTTGTAACTTTTTGACCGCATATGGAGCGTATGCAAGAGGGTATAAAACAGTTGCCCATCAAGATAAGATGGCTACTTTTACGAATAATCACAATGTGTTTGTTAAACATATGGAGACAGTGTTTAAAACTGAATTAAAATAATAAAAGAAAAGTGAAGCGACCAAAATCGTTTCACTTTTTTATTTATTTAAGTTGGGCACACTACATATAAATTCAAACAGTAGGAGTGAAAAACAATGAACTTTACGCCAAGAGAAGAAATTATGAATTACTTTGTCCACTCATTAGAAAGTGTGATGGATAAATACGATTTAGATGACATTGGTATCTATGAAGAAGAAGGTGCAGGTAGTCATTATTATATGGGCTACACGGTTAGAAAAGGAGATAAGGTGTACATGATTAATCAGCCGTATGTAAAAAATGATCAAAAACACCTTGCGATTGAACATGAAGAATGGACAATTCAAAGTGATGACGGGAAGGAAGTGAAAGGAATTGCTACTTTAGATGAAGTCTTTCATCAGATTAATAAGGGTGTTTTGCATTAACGGTTATTTTTAGGGAACGGAATGATAGTACTCGATTTTCCGTGACTTTTCTTTTTTTCGTTATGAATCCAATCTGAAACAGTTTGATAATACTCACCGTACTCTTTTAACTTTCTTTGGATTTCCCAATGCTTCCCAACAAGAGAAATACCTTGTCTATGTAAATAGATTTTCATGTTCGATTCCTCCATTTGTTCTATGATAGAATGTATGAAGGACTTGATTAAGTTAGAACGAGGAGCGATTGAGATGAAAAAGTTTGAGGAAAAAACTCTTTTATCACAAACATTATACGAAGGTAGAATTATTAACCTTGATTTGGAAGAGGTTCTCCTTCCAAATGGCAACAAGAGTAAAAGGGAAATCGTAAGGCATCCCGGGGCTGTTGCCGTAATACCCATTACAGTTGATGGGAAGGTTGTCATGGTGGAACAATATCGCAAAGCGCTTGAGAGAGCAATCGTGGAAATCCCTGCTGGAAAGCTTGAACGTGGTGAAGAACCGGAACTGACGGCTAGACGTGAACTAGAAGAGGAAACTGGCTATGAATGTAAACAATTAACTCATCTCATCTCCTTCTACACATCACCAGGTTTTGCAGATGAAATTGTTCATCTATATGTTGCTGAGGGTTTAAGTAAAAAAGACCATAAACTAGACCTAGATGAGGATGAGTTTGTAGAAGTGTTAGAATTGACAGTAGAGGAAGCTCTAGAATATATACAGGAGCAAAGAATTTTTGATGCTAAAACTGCTTATGCGATCCAATACCTACAACTAAAAAGGCAGATGGACCAAAACAATGGATGAATATTTTGTAGACTTACATATACATATAGGAAGAACATTAACTGGAAAGCCAGTCAAAATAACAGCTGCAAAATCCTTAACAATTGAAAATATCTTAACCGAGTCAACAGAAGTGAAGGGAATGGACATGATTGGCGTTATTGATTGTCATGTCCCTGAGGTCCTAGATGAACTTGAGAGATTAATACAGGCTGGCGAAGTATTGGAACTAGAAGACGGAGGGATCCGTTTCAAGAATGTTACACTGATTCTAGGAAGTGAATTGGAAATTTATGATGAAGATTGTAAAGGTCCGATCCATGTCCTTGCATTCCTGCCAAACATACAAAACATGAGGGAATTCTCCCACTGGATGTCTAAGCGTCAAAAAAATATTACCTTAAGCTCTCAAAGAATATATGAAACGGGGAAAAATCTTCAAAGGAAGGTTCGTGAATTAAATGGTCTCTTTATCCCCGCTCATATTTTTACCCCCTATAAAAGCTTGTATGGAAGAGGAGTCACAGCTAGTTTAATAGAAGTATTTGACCCAGAACTCATTGATGCAGTCGAACTTGGATTAAGTTCCAATACGGAAATGGCAGACCAAATTGCTGAACTACATCGGTATAGTTTTGTGACAAATTCGGATGCACATTCTTTACCGAAGATAGGAAGAGAATATCAAAAGATAAAAATGAATTCACCAACGTTTGAGGAATTGAAAAAAGCGTTAAGGCAGCAAGAAGGTCGGAGAATTGTTACCAATTATGGGTTGGATCCAAAGTTAGGTAAATATCATAGAACGACCTGTGATCAATGTTTAACTATTGTAGAGAAAGTAACAGAAGCATGTCCAAAATGTGGCCACTCTCAAATCGTTAAAGGAGTGTATGATCGGCTACTTGAATTAAAAACAAACGAAGGTCAACTTTCAAGCAGACCTCCTTACGTCCATCAAGTTCCACTTGAATTTATTCCTGGACTTGGTCCGAAGACGTTGACAAAACTAAGAGACTATTTTAAAACTGAGATGTCTATACTACACGATGCACCAGCTGATGTGCTTCATTCCATTCTCACACCAGCTATTGCAGAAGCCATCATACGAGCTAGAAATGGTACATTAACATTTCAAGCAGGTGGTGGAGGAAAATACGGAAGGGTAAATATACATTAAATGAACCTCTCAAAAAGGACCTTACCGGTTATAATCAGGAAGTAAATATCCTCATTCACGCTATGGTTTTCACATTGGAAATCTCAGCTTTTTTTTATGAATATACAAGGTTTTATCCTCTTTACAAGTGCTAAGTGAAGTTTTCGCAACTCGGAAATAGTCATTTACATCTATGTAAAAAGGATTTGAATAACTAAGTCATTGTTTACTTTGGTATTATCTATATTTGTAGGGTTTCAAAAATATCACTTCATATAGGATTATTGGGTTTTTCAGTAGAACTAGCAGGCGATATCCTAATAATGCAGAATGTATATAATAACCTTCTTTATAAAAGTAAGGAAGGTTAGTTTAAATTCCTAAACAATTAATGACTCTAGAAGTCTTCATGGGGGATCGAATTTTGAGAATTCTAATTTTAGGAGCCACTGGTTTTCTAGGCTCAACATTATTTGGTTTAGCTGAAAGTTTAAATTATACAGTATTTGGCACTTCAAGATATTCAAATGGTAAATCAACTATTTTAAAAATGGACGTAACCGAAAAAAATTCTATAGTACAAATTTTACAAGAATATGTTCCCGATGTAGTTGTTTGGACATTGTTAAGTGGGGATGAAGAGGATGTCCTAATAAACATGGGTCTGACAAATCTACTGTCAGTCATAAGCAAAAAAACGAAACTTATTTTTATTTCTACTGATGGTGTTTTTTCAAAAGGGAATGGAGACTATACAGAGTTTGATAAACCAATATCAATCTCTGAAGAAGCTCCTTTAGCTCCATATATAAATTCAAAAATAATAGGAGAAAAGAAGATTCAAGAGGGGCATCCAAACCACATAATTATTCGTACAGGACCTCTTTATGGAAAGGATTCAAATCAGAACATTGAACAGCGAACTCAAACGATAATTAGGGAAGTAAAGGAAAAAGGTTTTTTTTATGCAGCTACAAATATGTATAGGACATTTGTTCATATTGAGGATTTATCCAAATCCATATTAGAGCTTAGTACCATGAATTATTACGGATTGTTACATGTAGGTCCATTACAAAAAGAAAGTTATTTTACGTTTTACAAAAATCGACTAAGACATTTTGGATTTGATGAAAATGTGATAAAACCAACCGAAATAAATCCAAATGTAAATCCTTATATACTACTAGATACTTCATTAAATACGCAAAGAGCAAATGGTTTGCTTAAATCACAATTTAGAAATATAAAATAACTGATTATAAAAGCACGATCTGAAAAGGCTTAGAAAAATATATTCTAAGCCTTATTAATGTTAATTGAATTGAGATAACTATGTAAGCATCATTCTGTATTGTCTATTTAGCATTTTACAGCTAAAGAGTAAATCAAGTAGAGATCTAAGAAGGTCATTTCACTTTTGCATAAATACATGTATCACGGACTTCTGTTTCGTCAATGGATAAACTATTGCTTATTAGTATTCCTTCTAATACAAAACCGAGTTTTTCAGGTATTGCACGACTTTTGCTATTTTTAGAATCACATCGAATTTCTACTCTTCTAGCCTGTAGTTCAGAAAAAGCAAAGGAGGCAATACCTTGAACAGCTTCTGTCATGTATCCATTTCCGCTATAACGTGTATCAATCCAATAACCGATTTCAAATTTCCGGACATTCCAATCGATTCTATGAAGTCCAGACGATGCTACAAATTCCATCGTATCTTTTCGGAAAACTAGTAATCTCAGATCTTCCCGTGATAAAAACTGAACATACGACTGCCTAATATTTTCCTCTACTTGTTCATCAGTTTGCTCTTGACGAGCGAACGGCATCCAAGGCTTAAGCTCTGACATAGATGCTCGAATAGCATCCGAAACTGCCTTACCGTCACCTGGTTTAGGTGAGCGAATGAGTAAACGCTCTGTTTCAAATTGATCAGAAAATTCTAAAAGAATAGGTTTCATATCCAAACCTCCTAACATTTTCAATGAGTATAGCATAGTTAATTAAATGGTGAATACAAAAATAATAGAATTACTTTTCATCTATTAATTTGTCATAGATTTGAAAAAATTTCATAAGATGCAGTAACAGTGTTTTTAGGGGGAGAAATATGAAGAGACATCCTTTGAGAAATATCATTAAACTGCATATAAAAGAACATTCATCTATCTACTTATTTGTATCGATCCTTTTTATGATGGGCATTATTTTTGGGGCGATTGTTGTTAATAGTATGAGCATTAGCCAAAAGCAAGATTTATTTCTTTATTTAAGTCGTTTTTTTGGACAAGTATCTCAAGGGGAGTTTGCAAGTGCAAATGAAATGTTCCTGCAAAGTTACTTTCATCAGCTCAAGTATATTGGTCTCATGTGGATTTTAGGAATATCCATTATCGGATTACCTGTAATTTTAGTTCTATTGTTTTTAAAAGGAATTGTTGTTGGATTTACAGTTGGATTTCTAGTCAATCAATTAGGATGGAATGGATTTGTTCTTTCTGTTGTAGCAGTCCTACCTCAAAATATCATCATCATACCAGCTTTCGTTATTATTGGGACAGTAGCTATTTCATTTTCTTTACGCTTAATAGGTCAACTATTTGTGAAGCGAACAAACTTACCGTTCAAACAGCTATTTGCAAAGTACGTAGGACTTGCCTTTGTTATTTGCTGTGTTGTCGGTTTTGCGTCAGCTTTCGAAGCATATAGCTCTCCGATGTTAATGAAGCAGGTAATAGGAACTATTATAAAATAATTAATATAAACAAATAATTAATATTAAATTAACTTTATAATGATTTTATTTTGACAGTTCTCTCTCTTTTGCTATAATTAATTATTGAATGGCGTGGGAGGGAATAAATATGGAAAATCGCATTGACCGGATAAAAAAACACTTGCATTCTTCTAGCTATAAACTGACACCGCAACGTGAGGCTACTGTGAGGGTGCTACTTGAACACGAAGCAGACCATTTAAGTGCTGAAGATGTTTACCTCCTCGTTAAGGAAAAGTCTCCGGAGATTGGCCTTGCAACTGTTTATCGTACACTTGAACTTTTAACTGAACTCAAGGTAGTTGATAAGATTAATTTTGGTGATGGAGTATCAAGATACGACCTTAGACAAGAAGGAGCTGCGCATTTCCATCATCACTTAGTATGTATGGAGTGTGGAGCCGTTGATGAAATCCAAGAAGATTTACTTGAAGATGTTGAACAAATAGTTGAGAAAAACTGGAATTTTATAATTAAAGACCATCGATTAACTTTCCATGGTATTTGTCATAGATGTCATGACAAAGTGCAGGAAATAGAAGAGTAAAAACCTTTCATACTTGGAGAGGTTTTTTTCTTTTTCAAGTATAAAGTTTGTCCGAACTGGCATACCTTCTATTATAGAGGACTGATTTTATCATTTAGGGGGCTATTTCCTGTGAAAACATGGTTACAACTCGTGTTTAATACGATTAAAGTATTTATCTTGTTTACGGGATGTACAATTTTATTTTATTATGGACTTATGTGGATCAATCAAGAATATCAAAGCTATCACCGTTATGATGAGCCTGAGGGCCAATCAGTAAAAGTTGCGGCGATGGTTACAGAATCGAAACCAAGTTTTATGGATCGGTTGAAATTATTTTATCACATTGGGGAGTAGAGCCAAGTTGGAAGAGCAGCTACATGATTTTTTACAGTATCTTATAGAAGATAGAGGGCTAGCGAAAAATACGATACTTTCATATGAAAGAGATATAAAGAAATATATAAAATATATAAAGGAAGTTGAACAGTTAGGAACATTCGATGATGTAACAAAAGTGCATATTGTGAACTTTTTAAAACATGGTAAAGTAAATGGACTTTCCACACAAACCCTAGCTAGAAACATAGCATCTATTCGTTCGTTCCATCAATTCATATTGAGAAGTCATAAGGTGACACATGACCCCTCTGTTCACATAGAAACTCCTCAATCGGAGAAAAAGCTTCCAAATATTCTTTCCTTGCAGGAGGTCGAATTATTATTAGATTCGCCAAAACAAGATAACGTTTATGGTGCTCGTGATAAGGCTATGATTGAGGTGCTGTATGCAACAGGTATACGTGTGTCCGAACTTGTATCCTTAAATGTAAACGACATACACCTAACAATGGGGTTTTTAAGATGCTATGGAAAAGGGAAAGAGAGAATCATACCTATTGGAAAAAAGGCAACTTTAGCAATAGAACGTTACCTAGAGAATAGTAGAGTGGAGCTGATCGGAAAGAAATCTACAGAAGCATTATTTCTTAATCATCATGGAAATAGACTGACAAGACAAGGGTTTTGGAAAATCCTGAAACGTCTATCTCAAGAAGCAAAAATCCAAAAAGATTTAACTCCACATACATTAAGGCATTCGTTTGCGACCCACTTGATTGAAAATGGAGCGGATCTTCGGGCAGTTCAAGAGATGTTAGGCCACTCAGATATTTCTACAACACAAATATATGCACAAGTTACAAAAGCTAGATTAAAAGATGTATATAATTCTTTTCATCCGAGAGCGTAGAAAAGAGCTATACATTCTCTAGCTTTTTTATATAGGACTTTTGATTAGATAATGATTGAAAGAATGAAATAAGAAAGCTATACTTTAGTTGTCTGACATCTGACTAATTAAATGTATTTTTTCTTAATTCTTGGACCCTTACTATTAGAATTTCAAATGTTTAAATAATGATATCTATGGGAGTAAATATATAGAGAAGTTCTGTTAAATGTATTGGAATGGGGAATAAATACATAGAGGGAAATAAAGGAGGTTTGTAAAATGAACAACTATCCATTTAGACGAATTTTTCTTATTGTAATGGACTCTGTCGGCATTGGAGAGGCTCCAGACGCACTGGAATTTAATGATGTTGGAGCTGATACGTTAGGACATATAGCTCAGTATCGGAATGGCTTACATATGCCCAATATGGCAAAATTAGGATTGAGCAATATACGTGAAATAGAGGGGATTCCGGTGCAGGAACAACCATTGGCATTTTTCACAAAAATGAAAGAGGCTTCTAACGGTAAGGATACGATGACAGGTCATTGGGAGCTTATGGGCTTACATATTGAAACACCATTTAAAACATTTCCAGATGGTTTTCCAGATGGGCTCATACATGACTTAGAAGAAAGAACCGGAAGGAAAGTAATCGGAAATAAACCAGCATCTGGTACAGAAATACTTGATGAACTAGGTAAACAGCATATGGAGTCAGGGGATCTCATCGTGTATACGTCAGCTGACTCTGTTCTGCAAATAGCAGCCCACGAAAAGATCATTCCCATCAAGGAACAATATGAGATTTGCAAGATCGCTCGGGAGTTAACACTGGATGAAAAGTATATGGTCGGACGTGTAATTGCTCGTCCGTTTGTTGGAGAGCCTGGTAACTTTCAAAGAACATCGAATCGTCATGATTACGCCTTGAAGCCATTTGGTCGAACAGTCATGAATGAAATGCAGGATCACAAACTTGACGTAATTGCAATTGGTAAAATCTCAGATATTTATGATGGGGAAGGTGTAACAAAAGCCTTACGTACAAAATCCAATATGGATGGAATGGATAAGCTGTTAGAATCTTTGGACATGAACTTTACAGGCCTAAGCTTTCTAAATTTAGTTGATTTTGATGCAGTTTATGGACACCGCCGTGACCCTAATGGCTATGGAGATGCTCTTGAAGAGTTCGACCAACGCATGCCAGAGGTGATGGATAAGCTAAATCAAGACGATTTGTTAATCATCACTGCTGATCACGGAAATGACCCTACTCATCATGGGACTGATCATACAAGAGAATATGTACCTTTATTAGTGTACAGTCCTTCATTTTCCATCGGTAAAGAAATAAAGGTTCGTTCTACATTCGCAGATGTTGGAGCAACCATTGCAGAAAATTTTAACATCCCATTACCAAAACACGGAACAAGTTTCCTAGCAGAACTTAAATAAGGAGGACAGTCAATGAATAAAGCTAGTATATCTAAAGCTGTAACTTATATTAAAGAGAAGCTTTCAGACACACCCAAAGTTGGCTTAATATTAGGATCTGGTTTAGGGGTTTTGGCAGACGAGATAGAAAACCCAGTAAAGATTCCCTATCATGAAGTCCCAGAATTTCCAGTTTCTACAGTTGAAGGACATGCAGGACAATTAGTAATCGGTAACTTAAATGGTATACCAGTTGTGGCCATGCAGGGTCGCTTTCATTTTTATGAAGGCTACAGCTTACATAAAGTAACATTTCCAGTCAGGGTAATGAAAGAATTAGGTGTTGAAACCATTATCGTTACGAATGCAGCCGGTGGAGTAAATACAGAATTTGAACCAGGTGATTTAATGATTATTACGGATCATATTAATAATATGAGCGTAAATCCTCTTATTGGTCCAAATGATTCCGAGCTAGGTGTTCGTTTTCCAGATATGTCATCAGCGTATACACATGAATTGAGAAAGCTAGTAAAAGATGTTGCAGCAAGGTTAGGTATAAAGGTACAAGAAGGTGTGTATTTAGGAAACACCGGTCCATCGTATGAAACACCTGCCGAAATTAGAATGATTCGAAAACTTGGGGCAGACGCTGTAGGGATGTCAACTGTCCCAGAGGTTATCGTTGCGAGGCACTCTGGTATGAAAGTGTTAGGCATATCATGTATTTCTAATATGGCAGCCGGGATATTAGACCAACCATTAACACATGATGAAGTTATGGAAACAACAGAACAAGCAAAAGCAAGCTTTTTAGCTTTAGTAAAAGAGACGGTTAAAGAAATCGGGGGGGCAATGTAATGGAACACATTTTAGCGAAAATGAAAGAAGCGGTATCATACATTGAAGGAAAAGTGAATGTTAAACCCGAGTTTGGTCTAATCCTAGGTTCAGGTCTTGGAGAATTAGCGAACGAAATTGAAGATGCTGTGAAAATTGATTATAGTCACATTCCTAATTTCCCTGTCTCAACAGTAGAAGGACATGCAGGTATGCTAGTAATTGGAACCTTACAAGGAAAAACTGTTGTAGCGATGCAAGGTCGCTTTCATTTTTACGAAGGTTACTCCATGCAAGAAGTAACCTTCCCAGTTAGAGTGATGAAGGGACTAGGTGTTCATTCAATTGTTGTGACAAATGCTTGTGGTGGAATGAATAAGAACTTTGAACCAGGAGATTTAATGATTATTGAAGACCATCTAAATATGACGGGGAATAATCCTTTAATTGGTCCGAATGAAAGTGAGTTTGGTCCACGCTTCCCGGATATGAGTCGGGCGTATACTCCTTCTTATATTCAAACAGTAAAAGAAGTAGCAGCTCGATTAAATATCAAGGTTCAGCAAGGCGTATATGCCGGTATTACAGGGCCAACTTATATGACACCGGCCGAGTT
The DNA here is from genome assembly GCF_042680805.1 of Bacillus salitolerans. Taxonomy (NCBI): domain Bacteria; kingdom Bacillati; phylum Bacillota; class Bacilli; order Caryophanales; family Bacillaceae; genus Bacillus; species Bacillus salitolerans. Next base: position 159,457 of record NZ_JBHUEM010000046.1, read on the forward strand.
AATTATGCTTCGCAATTTAGGTGCTGATACAATCGGTATGTCCACGGTACCTGAAGTCATTGTCGCAAGCCATATGGGTCTTAAAGTATTAGGAATATCTTGTATTACAGATATGGCCATTGGTGAAGAGCTTGAGCCATTAACACACGAGCAAGTTGTGGAAGTAGCAAATAGAACGAAGCCAAAGTTTATCCAGCTTGTCAAAGAGTTTCTTGCTTCTGCTAAATAATAAAGAATTTTTATACACTGTTAGAAGTTAAAGGTGGTCACTATATGAGAATGGTAGATCTAATTCAAAGAAAGCGCGATGGGCAAACATTATCAGCTGACGAAATTAATTTTATAATTAACGGATACACAGATGGAATTATTCCAGATTATCAAATGAGTGCATTTGCTATGGCTGTTTATTTCAAAGATATGAGCGATCAAGAGCGAGCTGATTTAACAATGGCAATGGTTGAGTCTGGTGAAAAAATTGATTTGTCTAATATTTTTGGAATTAAAGTTGACAAACATAGCACGGGAGGAGTCGGAGACACAACGACACTCGTATTAGGTCCACTTGTTGCATCTGTAGGTGTACCGGTTGCTAAGATGTCAGGTAGAGGTCTTGGTCATACAGGTGGTACAATTGATAAATTAGAGGCGGTCCCTGGGTTTACTGTGGAAATTACAAATGAAGAATTTGTCAAACTGGTCAATCAAAATAAAATAGCTGTAATTGGTCAAAGCGGGAATTTGACGCCAGCTGATAAAAAGCTGTATGCACTTAGAGACGTCACAGCAACTGTTAATACTATTCCACTTATTGCTAGCTCGATTATGAGTAAAAAAATTGCAGCTGGCGCAGATGCTATTGTCCTTGATGTTAAAACTGGGGCTGGAGCATTTATGAAAAATTTGGATGAAGCGAAAGAGTTAGCACAAGCGATGGTTGACATTGGCAACAATGTTAACCGCAAAACAATGGCTGTTATTTCAGATATGAGCCAGCCATTAGGATTTGCTATAGGAAACGCTTTAGAGGTAAAAGAAGCAATCGATACTTTAAAGGGAGAAGGTCCTAAGGATTTAGAAGAACTTTGTTTAACATTAGGCAGCTACATGGTGTATCTCGCAAACAAAGCAGACACCCTTGAAGCAGCAAGAAATATGTTAGAAGAAGTAATTCGAAATGGAAATGCTCTAGAGACATTTAAGACATTTCTTCGAGCACAAGGCGGAGATGATTCAGTCGTTGACGATCCATCAAAACTTCCACAAGCCCAGTACAAAATAGAGTTACCTGCTAAAGAAGATGGTTATGTATCAAGTATCGTTGCTGACAGTATTGGAACAGCTGCCATGATTCTAGGGGCTGGGCGTGCAACAAAAGAATCTACCATTGATTTGGCTGTCGGTCTTGTATTAAATAAAAAAATTGGAGATTCAGTGAAAAAAGGTGATTCATTAGTTACTATTCATAGTAATCAAGAAGACGTTGAACAAATTAAAGAAAAAATCTATAGTGCCATTCAAATTGAGAGTAATAAAGTTAAATCACCCATATTAATATACGATACAATCACTGCTACAACTTAACCGAGGGCTACGCTCCTCGGTTTTTTTTTGTCCACTCGGCGGGGTACTTAACAAATGTTGACAGTTAACAAGTAAATATGCGCCACTAAATTGACCGGTAAAAAGTCCAAAATCGGTTGATAAATAACCAAAATCGGCTTGTAATTTTAAAATGGATTGGTATTTTGGTAAATTGGCGATTGTAACTTAATCAATTCTTTGGCCAGTAAACAATACTTGTAAACATAAGCCGTCAGATTGGGAGATTACTCTTCAGTAAACAGGCCAAATGGTCCTCAGTGAAGCCCCTTACTTGGAACAATTAAGCATTGCAACCTTCACATCTAAAAAAGATGGCTCCATTTATTAATTTATCTTACCAAATTGTATAAAATTCCCGCCATTGGTAAAAATGTCTTCTATAAAGAATGGAGGGGTTCTGTATGATAAAACATGTTTTACTACGGATAGTATATATGACATTAGCGTTTTCATTGATGTTTCCTGCGTTTGCTTACGGTGAAGAAACACAAGTTAATTTAGCTGAAAATGCAAAATCTGCTGTTTTAATGGAACGTGATACTGGAACAGTGCTATATGACAAAAATAGTCATGAAAAGCTTCCACCGGCCAGTATGACAAAGATCATGACTATGGTTTTAATTATGGAAGCCATTGATAATGGAAGCTTGACCTTAAACGAAAAAGTTAGAACAAGTGAATATGCAGCGTCAATGGGAGGCTCACAAATCTTTCTTGAGCCTGGAGAGGAAATGACTGTTGAAGAAATGTTGAAGGGAATTGCAATTGCATCCGGAAATGATGCATCAGTCGCAATGGCTGAAAGAATTGCAGGCTCTGAAGAAGCATTTGTACAAAAAATGAATGAAAAAGCAAAAGAACTCGGTTTAAAAAATACAAACTTCGTCAATCCAACCGGACTTCCTGCTGAAAATCATTACAGCACAGCCTATGATATGGCTGTCATGGCAAAAGAATTGCTGAAATATGATTTAATTACAAAATATACGAGTATGTATGAAGATTACTTAAGACAGGACACAGATAAAAAATTCTGGCTTGTCAATACAAATAGGCTTGTGAAGTTTTATCAAGGTGTTGATGGATTAAAAACAGGCTACACAAGTGAAGCGAAGTATTGCTTAACTGCAACAGCGAAAAAGGATAATATGCGTGTAATTGCGGTTGTAATGGGTGCCCCAACACCGAAAGAACGAAATGCTCAAATTACGAAAATGCTCGATTATGCATTTAGTCAATACAAGACTCATCCTATGTTAGAGAGAAACGCAGTTGTTGCGAAGGTGAAAGTTGGTAAAGGAAATCTTAGACAAGTAAATGTAGCAACTTCTGAATCCATTTCTGTGCTAACAAAAAAGGGTGAATCCATTGATGATGTAACTCAGGAAGTTAAATTAAACGAAAATGTTAAAGCACCTGTTCAAAAAGGGGATGAACTTGGAAAACTTATCCTAAAAAAGAATGATAAAGTCATTGTTGAAAGTCCACTAGTTTCAGCAGAAGATGTTCAAATCGCAAGCTGGTGGCAATTGTTCAAAAGAACATTCGGATCCTTTACGAAAGCCTCATAAGAAAATTGACTAATAATAACGAATTACCACTAGTTTTGTCACCTTGAAGGAATTCAAAATAGAAATATCGAAATGACTCACTAGACTTAGAAACAAGGAGGAATACATAGTGAGTCTTTCCATTGACTTAGAGGTAAAACACAATGTGCTTTGCATCCGTCTTGCAGGTGAATTAGATCATCATACTGCAGAGGATTTACGATCACAGGTTACTGATTATTTAGAAAAGAATTCTATCAATCATATTATTTTAAATCTTGAGCATTTATCATTCATGGATAGCTCAGGCTTAGGGGTCATTTTAGGACGTTATAAGCAAATTAAAAATAATGGTGGAGAAATGGTTGTATGTTCAATCTCCCCAGCTGTCAAGAGATTGTTCGATATGTCAGGGTTGTTCAAAATTATTCGCTTAGAAAAAAGTGAAAGTTTTGCACTTGAAACATTGGGGGTGGCGTAATGAAAAACGAAATGCACCTTCAATTTTCTGCACTCAGTCAAAATGAATCCTTTGCACGTGTTACAGTAGCTGCATTTATTACTCAATTAGATCCAACGATGGACGAATTAACAGAAATAAAAACGGTCGTTTCTGAGGCTGTTACAAACGCAATAATCCATGGTTATGAAAATAATCCAGAGGGCATTGTCTATATTTCCGTTACGTTAGAGGATGGAACTGTACACTTAACGATTCGAGATGAAGGAATTGGCATACTTGATATTGAAGAGGCCCGACAGCCATTGTTTACAACAAAACCTGAACTGGAACGTTCTGGAATGGGCTTTACGATAATGGAAAATTTTATGGACCATTTTGAAGTCGAATCTCATGAAACGCAGGGTACTACCATCCGCCTAACAAAGCATTTAACGAAAAGCAAAGCGCTTTGTAATTAAGGGAGAATGTGTATGGATGTGGAGGTCAAAAAAAACTCACAAAATGAAACGTACTTAAAAGATCATGAGGTTAAAGAATTAATAAAAAGAAGTCAAAATGGTGAGCAAGCTGCTAGAGATTTAATCATACAAAAAAATATGAGGCTCGTATGGTCTGTCGTTCAGCGTTTTTTAAACAGGGGCTATGAGCCGGATGATTTGTTTCAAATAGGAAGTATAGGTCTTTTGAAATCGGTCGATAAGTTTGATTTATCCTATGATGTAAAATTTTCAACCTATGCTGTTCCGATGATTATTGGAGAAATTCAACGGTTTATACGAGATGATGGTACGGTCAAGGTGAGCAGGTCATTAAAAGAAACGGGTAATAAAATTCGTAAGGCAAAAGATGAACTTTCTAAAATACTTGGCAGGGTTCCCACTATTCATGAGATTGCGGAGCGATTAGAGATTACGCCAGAGGATGTGGTACTAGCTCAGGAAGCTAGTAGAGCTCCTTCTTCCATCCATGAAACAGTGTATGAGAATGATGGGGATCCCATCACATTGCTTGACCAAATCGCTGACGATACTGAAACAGGTTGGTTTGATAAAATTGCCTTACAAGAAGCGATCAGAGATTTGGATGAACGAGAAAGATTGATTGTTTTTCTAAGATACTATAAAGACCAAACACAGTCTGAGGTTGCTCTCCGGCTAGGTATCTCACAGGTACAGGTCTCAAGATTAGAAAAGAAAATACTACAACAAATGAAAGATCGAATGGGTGTTTAGCCTATTTGATCTTTTTTTATAGGTTAAAAAAGAAGAGTATCTGGTGTTTAGTTTAAACAATTTTACGGCTAAATCCGGCTCCTGCGCCTTTTGCTCTTTGGTCATGGTAATTAATGGTGGTCATGGATAGAAAGTATTTCAGATACCTTAAACAACCATACTACATGTTACAAGGAAATTGCCCGAGTAGGATGTGATACCGATGGATGAAATCATTACAATTCGAATGAGGCACAAAATTGAAGTACAACCCAATCACACGGTTACAATCGGGGATCTCGCACAAATTATTGGTAAGGAATCTTTGAAGGAAGAAGTATGTAACACGATCATTTATCACGTAAATATGAGTGATAAAAATATAGTTGTGATCGATGTCATGAAGGTGATTGATAAACTACAAAGTGTTCTTCCGAATGTAGAAGTCCAAACAATTGGCTCTTCTCAAACCATCGTTGAAATAATGTATAAAAAGAGGAGTTTTTCGGCGGTTTACTTTGTAGGCGTATGGCTCTTATTATTTATCGGTGCTGCTCTAGCTATCATGAATTTTCATGAAGATGTAAGTATGAGAGAGGTTCACCAACGTATTTATTACATTATCACCGGTGAAGAAAAGGAGAAGCCGCTTATGTTTCAAATACCATATTCCATTGGTTTAGGACTTGGAATGGTGTTGTTTTTTAATCATTTATTCAGAAAGAGAATTAATGAAGAGCCAAGTCCACTCGAAGTAGAGATGTTTAACTACCAGCAGGATTTAGACCGTTATGTCATGATGAATGAAAACAAAGAAAGTACGAAAAAAATACATGATCATTAAAGTTTTGATTGTTCTTTTTGTGGGTCTAGCTGGTGGTATTGCAGTCGGTGCTGGATTTGTAGCATTTTTATCAGTTCTAGGTGTAATTCCTCGGTTAACACAATTAACAAAAACCACTAAATTCATTCAAGCGTATGAATGGGGGATTGTGTTCGGTGCAATATCTGGTGGAATTGTCAGTCTCCGTGATATTTCATTTGGGATGACCCCATTTGTTCTTATCATACTTGGAACCTTTGCTGGAATATTTGTAGGAATGCTAGCAGCCGCACTCACCGAGGTATTGAATGTGCTTCCAATCCTTGCTAAAAGAATTGGCATCTTTGATAAAATTGTCATTTTACTAATGGCAATTGTGTTAGGGAAAATAGTTGGTTCATTATTTCATTGGATATACTTTGTTGACCTTTAGAAGGAGATGTTCAATATGAAAGAACATTCAAAAATGAAAAAGGACTATCATCATCACATAAAAAGCTTTCAACCAAAAGTTCCTTACATTTCAAATGGAATAAAGGCTTTCCTAGTGGGAGGCTTTATTTGTCTAATTGGTCAAGGGATTCAAAATTTTTTCATTACCTATTTTGGCTTTACTGAGAAAACAGCTGGAAATCCAACCATTGCTACACTAATTCTAATCTCCTCATTATTAACTGGATTTGGAGTATACGATAAAATTGGTCAATTCGGAGGTGCAGGTTCTGCTGTTCCAGTGACTGGATTTGCTAATTCTTTAACAAGTGCAGCATTAGAACATAGAAGTGAAGGGATTGTCTTAGGTGTAGCAACCAATATGTTCAAACTAGCAGGTAGTGTGATTGTATTTGGTGTAGTAGCGGCGTATGTTGTAGGTGTTATTAGATATTTTTATAAAATGCTCTTTTTATAAGGGGGAATATTCATGAAATTAGTAGGAAAACAATCGTGGGTATTTCAACAACCTCTTTTTGTACAATCTACAGGTACTGTAGTTGGACCGAAGGAGGCAGCTGGTCCATTGAGTGAACATTTTGACCATACGTATTCGGATCTTTATTGTGAACAAGATAGTTGGGAGTTAGCTGAACGTCATCTTATGAATCAAGCCATTGAATACTGTCTCCATAAGGCGAATATTACGAAGCATGAAGTAGATTTCTTTTTGGCTGGAGACCTGTTGAATCAGAATGTAACCGCTAATTATGTAGCGAGGAGCCAGCAAATTCCGTTTTTATGCATGTTCGGTGCTTGTTCAACATCAATGGAAACATTAGCTGTAGGTGCTGCTCTCATTGATGGTGGCTTTGCGAATCAAATAATAGCAGCCACTAGCAGTCATAATGCTACTGCTGAGAAGCAATTTCGAAATCCAACTGAATATGGTGGACAAAAACCAGATACTGCAACATTTACTGTAACAGGTGCTGGAGCAATACTAATAGGAAAGAAAAAAAGTCCAATTAAGATCACTAGTGCAACGATTGGCAAGGTTGTTGACTACGGAATAAAAAATCCTTTCGACATGGGATCTGCTATGGCGCCAGCAGCAGCTCAAACAATCAGCCAGCATTTACAGGATTTAAATAGGAGACCAAGTGACTATGATTTAATTGTAACTGGTGATCTTTCATCCATTGGTTCACCCATTTTAAGAGAATTATTACTGGAAGAAAATATTGACATTTCGAGTGTGCACAATGATTGTGGATTAATGATTTACTCACCTGATCAAAGAGTGTTTGCAGGAGGAAGTGGTTGTGCATGTTCAGCGGTTGTAACGTTTAGCTACTTAGTTAAACTCTTAGCTGAACGGAAATTTTATCGGATATTAGTTGTAGCAACAGGAGCTCTGTTAAATCCAACAATGATTAAGCAAAAAGAAACCATACCTTGTATTGCCCATGGCGTAGTATTTGAATCCAACAACGAAGTAGGTGATTCTTGATGGATTATTTAGTAGCCTTTCTTGTAGGAGGCTTCATCTGTCTAATTGGCCAAGTGCTCCTCGACTTTTTCAAATTTACTCCGGCACATGTCATGAGTATTTTTGTCGTAACGGGGGCAATTTTGGATGGTTTTGGATTATATGACAAATTAATTGAATTTGCAGGGGCAGGGGCAACTGTACCCATAATAAGCTTTGGCCACTCACTTTTACACGGTGCAATGGAAAAATCGGAACAACACGGGTTTCTTGGGATAGGTATGGGAATATTCGAATTAACTTCTGCGGGAATATCGTCAGCTATATTATTTGCGTTTATCATTGCCATTATTTTTAAGCCGAAAGGATAAATGATATGGAGAGAAAGAGAAAGGTTATTTTAGTTACAGACGGAGATGAATATGCTCTTAGGGCAGTTGAGTATGTTTCTAATAAAATTGGTGGGAGATGTATTTCACAGTCCCAAGGAAACCCAACTCTGCTTTCTGGCAAACAACTTGTTAACCTTATTATACAAACTCCATATGATCCTGTATTTGTATTATTTGATGATTGTGGATATATAGGTGAAGGGGCAGGGGAGCATGCCTTACTTTATGTTGCCAATCATGAGCAAATAGAAGTAGTAGGTGTAATTGCAGTTGCTTCAAATTCTCACAGTATTGAATGGACCAAGGTTGACGTTTGTATTGATCGATTCGGAGAATTGACAGAGTTTGGCATTGATAAAGGTGGACTACAAGAACTAGAAGTTGGAAGAATAAATGGTGATACAGTGTATTGTTTGGACCAACTAGACGTCCCCATCATTGTTGGAATCGGTGATATTGGTAAGATGGCGGGTAGGGATGATATCACAAAAGGATGCCCAATCACGTTAAAAGCAGTTGAAGTCATTTTAGAAAGGAGTGGAATAAAATGACCGAACAAAATACAACTTCTAATAGGCCAATATCTTCAAAGTTAGCTGAAAATGAGCAGTTTTTTAAAGACAGAATAGGTGTAGGCACTAGCTTCGATTTAGGTATTCGAAAATTCAAAGTATTAGACACCAATATACAAATGCTTTACTTAAATGGAATGTGTGACACCCAGTTCATCATTAATATCTTAAGAGAAGTAATCAATTTAAATGAACGGGAAAAGGCTAAAGGCAATGCGTTTGAAATTATTGAAAACAGAGTTAATCATCAATCTGTGGAAACTGTTAAGAATTTAGATGAAGTTGTCGATAAAGTAATGGCTGGACTCATTATCTTTTTTGTTGAGGGTGAATCAAAAGCTTTAGTTGTCGATGTTCGAAGTTATCCAGGGAGGAATCCTCAAGAACCTGATACAGAAAAGGTAATTCGTGGTTCTAGGGATGGATTTACAGAAAATATTATCATTAATACTGCATTAGTTCGGAGAAGGATTCGAGATGAAAGAATTAGACACGAAATTCTCCAAGTAGGTGAAAGATCAAAAACAGATGTCTGTATTGCTTATTTACAGGACGTTGCAGATCCAAACCTTGTGAAGATTATTAAAAAGGAAATTGAATCGATTCAAACAGATGGTTTGACAATGGCGGATAAAACGATCGAGGAATTCCTTGTGAAACAAGGCTATAATCCATATCCTCTTGTAAGGTATACGGAAAGACCTGATGTAGCAGCTTCACATATGCTAGAAGGTCACGTGATCATAATTGTAGATACTTCACCAAGTGTCATCATTACTCCTACTACTTTTTTTCATCATGTCCAGCATGCAGAGGAATATAGACAAGCTCCTGCCGTTGGAACCTTTGTAAGATGGGTTCGTTTTATTGGAATATTAGCGTCAGTGTTTTTACTGCCATTATGGTTTCTGATGGTTTTAGAACCATCATTATTACCTGAGAATCTTAGCTTTATTGGTCCAAGTGAAAAGAAAAATATTCCGATTGTCGTGCAGTTATTTTTAGCTGATCTAGGGATTGAGTTCTTAAGGATGGCGGCCATTCATACACCAACACCACTTGCAACAGCTATGGGTTTGATTGCAGCTGCATTAATTGGACAAATTGCCATTGATGTAGGGCTATTTGTCCCAGAAGTTATACTTTACGTTGCTGTAGCTGCTATTGGGTCATTTGCAACACCAAGCTATGAACTAAGTATCGCCAACAAAATATCAAGACTAATTTTACTAATTCTAGTCGCCATATTCCATGTGCCGGGATTAGTTGTAGGATCAACTTTATTTATCCTATTTTTAGCAAGTATCCGCTCGCTAGACACACCTTACTTATGGCCATTTTTACCGTTTGACCCGGTCGCATTTTTAAAGATTCTTGTAAGGTCATCTGTACCTGGTTCAACATTACGTCCAAGCATTGCAAAACCACAAAACAAAAAGCGTCAACCTGCATAATCTATTGCACGAAAGATGACAATATGATAAAGTTTTGTTTAATAAATTAAAGAATAAAAGTAAAAACAGTTAATAGCATCCTATGCTATTAACTGTTTTTTTAAACAATAAATGATGTCGGAATGAGGGGAATATAGCATGTATTTTCATGGGACAAGTACAGTTAATGAAAAGGGTCATCTAGAAATTGGTGGAGTAGATACAGTAGCGCTAGCAGAGCAATATGGGACACCACTATATGTGTATGACGTTGCATTAATAAAAGAGCGTGCACGAGGATTTTGTAAAACATTCGAAGACTTGCAGGTGAAAGCACAGGTTGCATATGCAAGTAAGGCGTTCTCATCTATCGCCATGTTCCAACTTATTGAGGAGGAAGGCTTAAGTTTAGACGTCGTTTCTGGGGGTGAATTGTACACGGCATTAACAGCGGGTTTTCCTGTGGAACGAATTCACTTTCATGGAAACAATAAAAGTCAACATGAAATAGAAATGGCATTAAAAGCTGGAATCGGTTGTTTTGTCGTAGATAACTTTTATGAATTAACCTTACTAGAAGAGACATGTCGGGACCTTCAGATTAAGACAAATATATTAATTCGAGTGACACCAGGAATTGAAGCTCATACTCACGATTACATTTTAACAGGACAGGAAGATTCAAAGTTTGGCTTTGATTTGCAAAGTGGACAAGCAGATGAAGCAATAAAGCTTATTCAAACGTTTGAATATGTAAGCCTTTTAGGTATTCATTCACACATTGGATCACAAATCTTTGAAACGACTGGATTTGTCATGGCCGCTGAAAAACTGCTAGAAAAAGTAAAGACTTGGAAAGAGGAGCTTAACTATATTCCAAAGGTACTAAACTTAGGAGGCGGATTTGGAATTCGCTACACGGCAGAAGATGATCCAATACCAGTAGCTGATTACGTGAAAGAAATTGTTTCTGTAGTGAAGTCAAAGGTTGACGAGATGAAGATTGAACTTCCTGAAATCTGGATTGAACCAGGTAGATCGTTAGTTGGAGATGCAGGGACAACACTCTATTCGATTGGTTCTAGAAAAGAAATACCTAACGTGAGAAAGTATGTTGCAGTAGATGGGGGAATGAGTGATAATATTCGTCCCGCATTATATGAAGCTAAATATGAGGCTATATTAGCTAATAGAGTTAATGATACGAAGGATGAGGTCGTATCAATAGCAGGTAAGTGCTGTGAATCGGGTGATATGCTGATTTGGGATTTACCTTTACCAAAGAGCTCATCTGATGATATACTAGCTGTCTTCTGTACAGGAGCTTATGGATATTCAATGGCGAATAACTATAATCGAATCCCACGTCCACCTGTATTATTTGTTGAAAATGGGAATATTGATCTCGTTGTTAAAAGAGAAACCTATGAAGATATCATTAAATTGGATCTACCAATGAAACAAACAATACAACAAAAATAAGAGCCAATTGGCTCTTTTTTTGTTGTATAAGAAATGATAAAAGTTTTTATTGTGAATAATTTGGCAAGCAAATCTGAATCTGGCTTCACCGCCCAGCCCGCCTGAGGTCAAATAACCTAAAGTTAATAATGGGAAAAAGCGCCCTTTTCTCATTTCAAAACATTTGCTCTGCCTTAGGTACCCTGGCGCATGCGCCTTTTGTTCTTGGTTCAAAATTATTTAAACAAAGCTTTAATTGCATCAATGAGACTAACGAAAAAGTCTTGAAGTTTTGTTAAAAAATTTTGTCCTTCTTCAGATTGCAGAAAAGTAGTCAGTTTTTCCTTTGCAATGTTTAGTTGTTCCCCCACTTGATTCCAATCGATATTTAGTTCTTTCATTTTGTTAAATAGTGCAAGTAGACTCGAAATATGTTCTTCTGTGAGGGTAATACCTAATTCCTTTGCCGCTGCTTCAATAATGGCACGTAATTCAGCATCAGTTTGTGGTGCATTCTCTGCCATCTTTTCTTTAATGAGTGCCATTAATGCGGCTGCATCCTCCGTTCCAATGACATCACCAAGCTCTGCTGTTTTCACCATTTCCTCATTGGCAATTTGCTTAACGTCTTCTGGAATAGCTTGTTCAGAAGATAACTCATACGCTTTTAATAGACCTGTGAGAGCAGCTGTACCCGATACAGGAAATGGGGCTGTAATATAAATTTTAGCATCTTTTACACCGGCAGTAATCAAAGCATTTGTGTACATAGCTTCTGTTACCCATGTTATATTATTTGTCTCAACAATTAACCCAGAATCAGGATCTGTAATGGTAATAATTGATGAAGATAGTGCTTTTGTACCTATTTGACTTTTAGGTATATACTCTCCTAGATATTTATGTTCTTCAGTATTGGATACCGTTACAATCTGTGCCTCTTCAGGCGCATTCATTTCAGATAATAACGCTTGTTTTTGCTCTTCAGTTAAGTTTTCTCCTAGTGTGATGATGCTATCTCCCACTACAACATCTGCTAGAGCATGTAGAGGAAGGGCAAACAAAGTAACCAATACAAATAGAGCTAAAAACCGTCTTCTCAAGAAAACATCTCCCTTCAAAAATAAAACCTACTAATAATTATATACACCTAATTGATAAGAATATAAACAAGAAATAAAAAAATACTAATTTAGTTAAAGAGTATTACTATTTATTGCTTTTCCTATCACTAGATTTCCATTTTATTTTTCTTTATCGTATAATCAATAGGAATAGCTTACATACATAGGAATTGAAAGGAGTACGTACATATGAGTAAATATGCAGTTATTGATTTAGAAAAAGGTGGACAAGTAAAAATTGAATTGTTTCCAAATGAAGCACCGGGTACAGTTGAAAATTTTGAAAAACTAATTAAAGAAGGTTTTTACAATGGCTTAAATTTCCACCGTGTCATACCTGGTTTCGTGGCACAAGGTGGTTGTCCACATGGTACTGGGACGGGTGGGCCTGGTTATACGATTAAATGTGAAACAGAAGGAAATCCTCATAAACACGAACGAGGATCCTTGTCAATGGCTCATGCTGGTAAGGACACAGGTGGCTCACAATTTTTCATCGTTTTTGAGCAACAACCACACTTAAATGGTGTTCATACCGTATTTGGAAAAGTAGTAGAAGGTATGGAATACGTGGATGATATTGGACAAGGCGACAAAATGAAAGAAGTGAAAATAATCGAGGAATAAGACGTATACCAATAGGTACCGATTAAATTCCATTAAATTGCATAAACTATGTGAGAATCCTCTAAAAGGAGTGTCTCATATGGCAAAAAGAAACGAGAAAACTTCCAAAGAAGTGGATCAAAAAGCATTAGTGAATAAGAAGGCTAATCGCGAGAATGATCACATTAGACAAGTGGGACCTAGAGGTGTCCCTAACCAATAAGGAGCCTATTAGGCTCCTTATTTTATTCACTAAACCCACTTCTAGACACGAATGCTTTTAATTGTGTTATAATGAGAAAAATTAATAAGTTCAGTCGAAATCCTTCGGGGCTGGGTGAAATTCCCAACCGGCGGTGAGGAGAATGTTGTTCATTTTCTAAGCCCGTGAGCCTTTTATTGTACTACATATTAGGTTGATCTGGTGAAATTCCAGGGCCGACAGTATAGTCTGGATGGGAGAAGGATGTTAAGACGCAAAAAGGAAAATAGGATAAAAATTCTGCGAGTCTGTCCACTTTAGAAAGAGGATAGTTATTTTCTATGCAGAAAAAGCTTATCAGCCTTATTGTGACCTTCACATCACCCTTAGGAATCCATTCTTAAGGTTTTTTTATTTGCTATTGGATGTAAAAGCTTATATAAGAAAGAAATGATTAAACACCCTCTCGATTGGATTTCTCCTTTTAACGTTTCAGAAAGAATTCTCGTTTGAGGGGCGTAGCCCTACGATAAGGCTAGTTGTTTTTCAAATAGAGTAGGATAACGATAAATATTGTTCATAATGGGGGGATTCCTTTGACAGATATAGAATACATGCGTATTGCCCTATCTCTTGCATCAAGCGTAAAAGGTCAGACTAGACCTAATCCGCCAGTTGGTTCAGTCGTTGTAAAAGATAATAGAATTGTTGGATTAGGAGCCCATTTAAAGGCAGGAGAGGCACATGCTGAAGTTCATGCCATTCAAATGGCTGGTAATCTAGCGGAAGGGTCCGATGTTTATGTAACTCTAGAGCCATGTAGCCACTATGGCAAGACACCTCCTTGTGCCAATTTGTTGGTAGAGAAAAAGGTTAAACGGGTTATTATTGCAACCACAGATCCAAATCCACTTGTGTCTGGAAAGGGAATTGAGATTCTTCAAAAGGCTGGAATTCAGGTAGATGTAGGAGTATTACAATACGAAGCACACGATCTTTATGAAGAATTTTTCTATTATATAACAAATAAAAAGCCGTATGTAACTTTAAAAACTGCGCTAACTCTTGATGGAAAGACAGCGGCTTTTACAGGCGATAGTAAATGGATTACAGGGGAAGAAGCAAGAGAAGACGTCCATCGTTATCGTCATACTCACGATGCCATTCTTGTTGGGGTTAATACGGTTATACAGGATGATCCAAGTTTGACTACGAGACTCCCAGGTGGAGGTGGGCGTCACCCTATCCGCATCGTCTTAGATCATCGACTACGAACACCTATACAATCAAGACTACTAACAGATGGTCTTAGTGATGTTTGGATATTTACGGGATCTTCTGTAACAGAGGAGCAAAAACTCCCTTTTATTGAGAAGGGAATTAGAATCTTTCAGTTAGATCAAGAGAGAATAAACATTAAAACAATGTTACACCGTCTAGGTGAAGAGTCCATCACCTCTCTACTAGTTGAAGGTGGTTCTGAGGTGAATGGAAGTTTTCTAAAGGAGCATGCTTTTAATCAAGTAATAGCGTATCTTGCACCTAAACTTATTGGAGGGAAACATGCCCCAGGGTTTATTGGTGGAGAAGGGTTTGAATTGATGAGTGAAGCATTACAGCTTGAGTTTAGATCAGTAGAGACACTAGGTAATGATATAAAAATCGTAGCAATACCTAGGTAAAGGGGGACCCAAAATTGTTTACTGGAATCATCGAAGAAATTGGAATGATTGATAGAATGGTCGGGCAAGGTGAAGCGATAGAGATGACCATTAAAGCTCAGACTATTTTAAAGGATGTAAAGCTAGGCGATAGTATTGCAGTGAATGGTGTCTGTTTGACAGTCACGTCTTTTTCAAAAAGTCAATTCACAGTTGATGTAATGCCTGAAACGGTTAGAGCTACTTCTTTAAAAATGCTAAAGAAAGGTTCTAACGTTAATCTTGAACGTGCTATGGCTGCAAATGGAAGGTTTGGGGGCCATTTTGTATCTGGTCATGTCGATGGACTTGGAACCATTTTGAAAAAGACAAAAGTCGCGAATGCGGTCTACTATGAAATCGAAACATCTGAATTAATCAGTCAGTATATCATGCTTAAAGGTTCTATAGCAGTTGATGGAACAAGCTTAACGATTTTTGGTGTAACTGATCAAACGTTTACAATATCATTAATTCCACACACTCTTTCAGAAACCGTCCTAGGAATAAAAGATGTTGGAGATGTCGTTAATTTAGAATGTGACATGCTAGCGAAGTATGTTGAGCGGTTTGTGAATAAAAAATCAGCTCTAGGTAAACAATCCTCTCTTTCAGCAAGTTTTTTAGAAGAGCATGGATATTTGTAAATACAAAAGGGGTGTTATACATGTTTGATCGTATAGAAGAAGCAATCTATGAACTAATGCAAGGGAAGGTGGTTATCGTTTGTGACGATGAAGATCGTGAAAATGAAGGGGATTTCGTTTCCTTAGCAGATAGAACCACACCAGAAGTAATTAATTTTATGATTAAACATGGCAGAGGTTTAGTTTGTGCTCCAATATCCCAAGAGACAGCAAAAAGATTAGACCTTGTACCAATGGTGAACCATAACACAGATTCACATGGGACAGCTTTTACTGTAAGCGTTGATTATAAAACGACAACAACTGGAATTAGCGCGTTTGAACGTTCAGAAACGATACAAAGACTTATTGATCCTGATGCAAAAGCGGGTGATTTTAAAAGACCTGGGCATATATTCCCTCTTATTGCAAAAGACGGCGGAGTACTAAGGCGTGCGGGCCATACAGAGGCTGCTGTTGATTTAGCAAAATTATGTGGTTCAGCACCCGCTGGAGTCATTTGTGAAATCATTAATGAGGATGGAACAATGGCGAGGGTTCCTGATTTGCGAAAAATTGCTGATGAACATGATCTGAAAATGATTACAATAAAGGATTTAATCTCATATCGACGAAAGAAAGAAAAACTCATTAACCGAGAAGTAGAAATTAATCTTCCGGGAGAATTCGGTGAGTTTAGAGCAATTGGTTACTCTAATGTGATAGATCAACAAGAACACATCGCAATTGTTAAAGGAGAAATTGTCGAGGATGAACCGGTTCTAGTTCGAGTTCATTCTGAATGTTTAACGGGTGATGTTTTTGGCTCTTATCGTTGTGATTGCGGACCTCAATTGCATGCTGCTCTTGCCCAAATTGAAAAAGAAGGCAAAGGCGTTTTATTATACATGCGCCAAGAGGGCAGAGGTATAGGGTTACTAAATAAGATGCGAGCATATAAGCTTCAAGAAGAAGGCTATGATACGGTTGAAGCAAATGAAAAATTAGGATTTGCTCCTGATTTACGAGATTATGGAATAGGAGCGCAAATCTTAAAAGACCTTGGAATCACAAAAATGAGATTATTAACAAATAATCCAAGGAAAATTGCAGGGTTAAATGGGTATGGTCTTGAAGTAGTAGACAGAGTACCATTACAACTGCCGTTGAAGAAAGAAAATGAAAGCTATTTGAAGACAAAGCATCAAAAACTAGGGCATATGCTCCATTTTTAAGATTTCTTCGACTTTACGAATAGAAAAGGGTTTATGTATGATAGCAACATACATAAATCGACATAACCTAATGGAAGGGGTTCACATATAATATGGGAAAAGTATTTGAAGGTCATTTAGTCGGGTCTGGTCTAAAGGTAGGAATTGTAGTTGGGCGATTCAATGAGTTTATTACAAGCAAGCTACTAGGTGGTGCACAAGATGCACTTAGAAGGCATGGTGTCTCTGAAGAGGATGTCGACATTGCATGGGTACCTGGTGCATTTGAGATACCACTTATTGCAAAAAAAATGGCAGAATCGAAAAAGTATGATGCGGTTATTACGTTAGGAACAGTTATTAGAGGTTCAACACCTCATTTTGATTATGTTTGTAATGAAGCTGCAAAAGGAGTTTCGGCAGTTGGCCTGCAATCTGGAGTACCTGTGATTTTTGGTGTATTAACAACAGATACCATCGAACAGGCTGTCGAACGTGCAGGTACAAAGGCGGGAAATAAAGGTTGGGAAGCAGCAGCTTCTGCAATTGAAATGGCAAACTTAACTCGTTCCTTTGAATAATGTTTTAAGTAGCGGTTCTTTGGAGATAATGAACCTTTAGAAGCATAAGGGAAAAGCTTACTATGTATGACTTGCTTGTTGTTTTTGTATAATTATTAATCATGAAAGTTATTTCGATAATGAGGGGTTACTATGTTAATTCGATATAAGAAAAATTTTGAAAAAATAGCAATGGGTCTTCTTTCTTTTATGCCAACTGAAAAAGATTTGAAAAAGCTTCAACAATCAATGCGACAATATGAAACTGATGAGAATTGGCAACTGTTTTTATGGAAAGAAGAGGACATTATCGGGATAATTGGTGTTATAAGTAATGATCATAATAATATAGAAATACAGCATGTTTGTGTGAATCCATCACATCGTCACCAAGGAATTGGAAAGAAGATGGTACTAGCATTAAAAGAAGTAATGCCCGATAAAACCATTGTACCAACAGAACATACAGCTGCTTTTTTAGAAAAATGTCACCGTATAGAAGAAGGGGAGTAGCCCCCTTCTTCGTTTTTATTTTCTCTTTTTTTCTTTTTGTCTTTCACGCTCCATAATCACATCTGAGCGGTCTCTAAGAGTGTGTTTATTAAGTAAGTACTGGTTTGTTAAATCACTATCACTTCCCCAAATCACTTCCCTTAATGAGCATTCTTTTAGGCATGCTTGCATTAATGCATGGTCGGAAATCGGGATGTTTAAGCTTTTATACGGATTTCTGGCTTTTATGTCACTAAGACGCTCTTTTAAAGTAGATAGAAGCTTTCTGTCATCGATTCCTAAAGAGTGCACTTGAACTCGTTCGTCTTCCAAAATTGAAATTGCTTTTTCAAGGGTTCGCTGGGCACCAGGAAAATTTCCTCGTCTGTGGTGATAGAAAGAAACAGCAATCTGTATAAATCCTACCCAAAATTGATCACGTGCTCCACGCTCTTTTTCTTTCCAAAATTCTTCTAATACTTCATGGCATTCAAAATAATCTCGATCACCGTGAAAATGCACTAAATAATCTATGAAAGCTTGAGGATACACAATAATGCTCCCTTCATGTATTGTTTATTCCACTTAATAGTAACATACCAAACAATAAGTTGAGGTCTTTCCAAGATTCATAAGAAATATATGGAATGAAATGATTGTAAAAAACTTATTGGACTCGATTTGAATATAGAATATACTTATTATAACTTAAGTATGAATGGAACTAGATTTGGTGGGATGTTTGTGCAATACAATGTAAAGCTTGATGCATTTGAAGGACCATTAGACCTTCTTTTGCACTTAATAAATCGATATGAAATTGATATATACGATATTCCAATGGCGGAGTTAACGGAACAGTATCTTCTGTATGTGTATGCCATGCAAGAACTTCAGCTTGATGTAGCAAGTGAATATTTGGTTATGGCTGCGACGCTTTTAGCTATAAAAAGTAAAATGTTACTACCAAAGCAAGAAGAGGTTCTATTAGACGATGAACTTGGATATGAGGTGGGGGAAGATCCAAGAGAAGAGTTAATGAGAAGATTAATTGAGTACCGTCGATATAAAGAGGCTGCTCGAGATTTAAAAAGCCTTGAGGAAGAGCGAGGACAAATGTTTACTCGTGCCCCAAGTGATTTAAGTGAGTACCAGGGAGCTTTTGAAGTAGAGAGAAAAGTAGTGGATGTAAGCGTTTATGATATGTTAGGTGCATTTCAAAAGTTATTACGACGAAAAAAACTACAAAGACCATTACAAACTAAAATTGCTAGGCAAGAAATCTCGATTGAAACAAGAATGGGTCAAATCAAAGATGAACTTTCGTTACTTCAGCCTAACGAACGAAAAAATTTCTTGGATTTATTTCCTTACGAGGATAAACAACACATTGTTGTAACTTTTTTAGCATTATTAGAATTAATGAAGCAAAATTCAATTGTGATTGAGCAAGAAAATAACTTTTCAGACATATTTCTTTCCATGAAATAAAATGAAAGGAGAGGCAGCATATGAATATACATAGTTGGAAAGCGATTATCGAAGGTATATTGTTTGCGGTTGGGGATGAAGGATTAACCCTTAAGCAACTATCAACAATATTAGAATTGCATGAAGATACAGTTTCAGATATTATTGATCAAATGAAACTGGATTATAACGAAGAAACAAGAGGACTTCAGATTCTTGAGCTCGCTGGCACATTCCAACTAGCAACGAAAAAGGAACATGCTCCTTTTTTTCAAAAGCTAATGGAAACACCTTCAAGCTCTACATTGTCACAAGCTGCACTTGAGACATTAGCAATCGTTGCCTATCGTCAACCCATTACTCGTGCAGAAATTGAGGAAATTCGAGGTGTTAAAACGGAAAGACCTATCCAAACGCTAGCTTCAAAGTTATTAATAAAAGAGGTTGGGCG
Organism: Bacillus salitolerans; assembly: GCF_042680805.1. Classification (NCBI taxonomy): domain Bacteria; kingdom Bacillati; phylum Bacillota; class Bacilli; order Caryophanales; family Bacillaceae; genus Bacillus; species Bacillus salitolerans. The sequence continues at coordinate 179,336 of NZ_JBHUEM010000046.1, forward strand.
TGTAGAAGGTACAGGTAGAGCCATACTTTATGGAACGACAAAAGAGTTTCTTGATTACTTTGGATTAAAATCAATTGAAGAGCTTCCTAAACTTCCAGAGAGTACAGATGAAGATTTTGTACAGGAAGAAGCAGATTTATTTTTTGAAAAATTTGCAGAAGCATTTGAAGATATATCTTAAACATATGATAAGATGAAGGTAAAATACAGATGGAAAGGTGAGAGTATGAAAATTATAGAATGTAGAGGGTATGAGCTTGAGAAGGCTCAACCAAATACCTCTGAAGATTTTTTTAATCGTTCTGAAGTGACATTTATCGAAGACGGTGAACAGAAAACGTTTCATCTCTTATACGTTAGATATTTTGATGAGCTTTATTCACAATTCACACCATTTACGGAAGATCCGATCTTTACTGTAAATGGGGAAGAGGTTTATTTTAAAGACATCGTTGCGCTTGTGTGCTTATTAAAGAATCCTAGTTTTTTAAACAGAAAACGAGTTTATATTAACACTGAAAAGGAATTTTCACAATATTTTAAAGAGGTTAACTTTGAAAAAGTAAAGGAATTATTTCAGCAATTAAAAAGTAAAGGGAGTTATGAATTATCATCTCCATTACTACTGATTGAACAACCATAAAGGAAGTACTCACCTAGATAGAATTATACATATTGGCTCGCAGATGAAGGGGAGGATATTGACATGGGGAATACAATAGTACAAAATCAGCTAAAACAAGTAGAGAGCTTCTTACAGGACACTGTCACATTAATATCAGCTTATCTTGATGATACAACCATTTCATCACTTCAAAGTGAATTAAATAGTACTACGAACGGAGATTACTGTAAGCTGCTTCTAAGTGGACTAAGAAGGCTCGTTGTTTTTTGTGAGGAAGGACTTGACGCTTGCCAAGTAGTACTTAGAAATGAACCATTCCGCAAGCCTGCTGCTGAAAAGACTCTTTATAAGATTTACCATCAGTGCATTGAAGAATTTTTTTCTCCTAAAAATGATGTTTGGCATGAAAACAGTCGTTCTGCATATACAGGAAAGAATGCCATAAAATTTGCTGAAGAGGCTCCTAGCTCCACTCAACTGCTCTTCTCTAAGCTTGAAGGGAAATTTCAAGGTGTACGTGAAGAGCTTGAATATTATGAAACTGATTATCGAACAAAAATGGCACAGTCATAAGTGTAATAGGCTTAATTGCATGACAAAAGGGATCCCGGTGGATCCCTTTTTTGTTGAAAAACCTTCTCAAAAGATATTTTTAGTATGTCCAGCTCTGTTAATGAACATTTCACACGTTAATCCACATTAAAATGTCGAATAACTCCTGTTAATGAACATTTCACACGTCAAACCACATTAAAATGTCGAATAACTCCTGTTAATGAACATTTCACACGTCAAACCGGGTTGGCCCCCTTATTTAGGACACTTACTTTAAATATCTCTTTTTATCTTAGTTTTTCATTTTTTCTTATAAAGAGGAAATTGCCCCCACTATTTTACTCT
>NZ_JBHUEM010000047.1:0-16392 GCF_042680805.1 Bacillus salitolerans
GTAGATTTTAAAAATTATTGATGGTTATTTTCACTTGCGTGAAATAACCTCGTTGGTTTATAAAACCAACACGCTTGACGTTTTGTTTAGTTTTCAAAGAACTTTTTAATGCCTATCGCTCAGAAGCGACTTTATAAATATATCATGTTGTTTGTATAAAGTCAACATCTTTTTTTGCTTTTTTTCAAACGATTAGATGACGTTTTTAAAAGCGACGTTTGTTATCTTAACACCAAATTATTATAAGTGTCAATAGAAATACATAAAAAAAACAAATGGCACCCCATTTGTTTTTTTATACAATATAAGTCTGAATGATCACCAAAGCTAACACACCTGGGATACCTAAAAAGCCAGATATTGACGACGTCATTAAATTAATGGGTACATGTATATTAATCATCGTCCCAAATGCATTTAAGAAAAATAATAGTAATGCGCCGATCATTACTTTTATTAACCCTTGTCCTATCCACCTTATGGGTCTAATAGGAGCACCGACTAGCAATAATAGTACAATAACTCCTCCTAAAATGGACAAAATAATAGTTGGCTCCACAAACACACTTCCTCTCATATTGGTACATGCCGTCTTTACTAACATGCATATGAGAAGAAACGAAAAAAAGAACTAACACATTACATCATTTAAGGCTTTGAAGGGTGACTTTTCTATTTTTAGCTTCTCTCAAAAGAAAGAAGTACTTTGCTTCTGCAACTTTAAGATGATATAAAACTTCTTCTGAAGGCTCCACACATCGTTCAACTAATTCCTTTTTCTGTAGCCAATCTTTTTTTGATAATTCCAAGCTACTGATCAATTGATCGTTAAATTCTTTACGAAGCTTTCCCTTTCGTTGGAAGAAAATTAGAATTACCCCCTTATTGTTATAATTCCCTTCTACCTTCTAGAGCTTTTGATAAGGTAACCTCATCTGCATATTCTAAGTCCCCACCTACTGGCAACCCATGAGCTATTCTTGTAATCCTGATACCAGTCGGTTTTAATAGCCTGGAGATGTACATTGCCGTTGCTTCACCTTCAATGTTTGGATTTGTAGCTAAGATCACTTCTTGGACAGTATCATCTTGTAGTCTTTTTAATAAATCAGGAATATTAATATCCTCTGGTCCAATTCCATCCATTGGAGATATAGCTCCATGTAAAACATGATAATTTCCGTTATAATCTCTCATTTTTTCCATTGCAATAACATCTTTCGGATCTTGTACGACACATATAATAGATTGATTTCTACTTTGATCCTCGCAAATTTGGCATGGGTCTTTATCTGTAATATGCCCACAAATAGAGCAATGAGTTAACTTACGTTTTGCGTTGACTAAGCTTTTCCCGAATTCTAACACATCTTCTTCTTTCATATTTAGTACAAAAAAAGCCAGACGAACAGCCGTTTTTGGACCGATTCCTGGCAATTTCATAAAACTATCGATTAATTTCGCTATAGGTTCTGGATAGTGCATGAAAAATCCTCCTGTCATTACAGGGAGACAAACAATAATTAAAACAATCCAGGCATATTTAACCCTTTTGTAAACTGCCCCATCGTTTCATTAGTTAGTTCATCAACCTTCTTTAACGCATCATTAGTTGCAGCTAACACTAAATCTTGAAGCATATCGATATCTTCAGGGTCTACTACTTCTTCCTTAATGTTCACTTCTAAAATTTGTTTATGCCCACTCGCAATAACGGTAACCATTCCACCGCCAGCTGTACCTTCAATTCTTTGTTCACCTAGTTCTTCCTGAGCTTTTGCCATTTGTTTTTGCATTTTTTGCATTTGCTTCATCATATTTCCCATATTTCCCATTCCACCACGCATTTGTAATTCCTCCTATGATTTATGTTTTTTATTCATCTATAATTTCAATGAGCTCCGTTCCAACTAGCTTTTTTGCTTCTGCTATTAGAGGATCTTCTTCTGTCTCAGAGGACTCATCACTCTCATCACGTTGCCCACGAATAAACTCTTCTCTTATTTTCGCCCATTCAGAATCAGGGATGGCTACCATTTCAAATTTCTTTCCGGTAATATCCTGCAAGATACCTTCTAGGTTATCTCTTACATTATTGGTATTCTCAGCTGCCATCTTACAATGTATTTCATATTTAAAAGAAAGAATAAACGCTTTATCAGAAGCTGCTACCGGTTCACTTTCACTTAGTAGCGCAGCATGAGAAACTTTATTTTGATGTCTTAGTTGCTCTAGCATGTTTCCCCAATTACTTTTAATGCTATTTAAATTATTTCTAGTAGCTATTTTTAAGATTTCATTCACTCTGCCAATTGGTACTTTAAAGTTACCCCGATTTGGTTTAGGAGTCTTTCGTTCATTACCCTCAGATGTATCTGATTTGGTCGAAACCTGAATTCCTTGCTCCTTAATTTGTATAATTTCTCTTTCTAGTTCTCTTATTTTTTGTACTAATGTATCAACTTGTGGAATTGATCTACTTTCTTGTTGACATAATTGGACAACCGTAATTTCTAACAATATTTTTGGATGGTTCGTCCACTTCATTTCTTGCTGACACTTATTTAAAATGTTAATCACTTCATATATTTTTTCCGTCGACAACTCTTCACTTACTCGTTTAAAAGATTCATCTACTGTAACTCTCACTAAGATTTCTTCTAAATCTGGCGAAGCTTGAAATAAGAGCATATCACGGTAAAAATAGATAAGATCTTCTATAAACCTTTTTGGATCTTTACCTTGGTTCATGAGCTCATCAAGCGCCTGTAATGCTCTTGGAGCCTCTTGTTCCTGTATGGAGCTTACTAATTCCATTAAGAATTGTTGAGAGACTGCTCCAGTTATGAGTAATACATTTTCTAATGTCACCACATCATCGCTAAGAGCTATAGCCTGATCTAAGATGCTTAAAGCATCTCTCATTCCACCGTCTGCTGCTCGGGCAATGGCATATAAAGCTTCTTCTTGTACGCTAACATTCTGCTCATTGATGATGGTCTTCATTCTACTTACAATCGATTGAGCTGTTATTCTTTTAAAATCAAATCGCTGACACCTCGAGATAATCGTTAATGGAATTTTGTGAGGTTCTGTAGTAGCCAATATAAACAATACATGCCTTGGTGGCTCTTCTAATGTTTTTAGTAGGGCATTGAAGGCGCCAATAGATAACATATGTACTTCATCTATAATATAGACTTTATATTTAACTGTGCTCGGAGCAAATTTTACTTTATCCCGAATATCACGGATTTCATCCACACCATTATTAGAAGCAGCATCAATCTCAAATACATCTGGATTTGAACCTTTTGTAATAGACTTGCATGCGTCACACTCGTTACATGGCTCGCTTACAGGTGCCTGTTCACAATTAATGGCCTTTGCGATAATTTTTGCAGCACTCGTTTTCCCGGTTCCACGAGGACCAGAGAATAAATAAGCATGAGAAATCTTCTCTTGAAGAAGGGCATTTTTTAATGTTTTTGTAATGTGTTCTTGACCCACAACGTCTTGAAAGCTTTGTGGTCTCCATACCCGATATAACGCTTGATAAGCCATAAGAACCCCCTTCTCCTTGCTATGTCTTGTCTATTATACATTACTTTCTAATTTGTTTTCAAAGGATAAAGTGAATCTTAATGAAATCAAAAAACCCACTCGTTGAGTGGGTTTTATATATGTAATTTAACTACCGTGCACCTCTCTTCGATTCATTATCATAGGCGTTACCCTAGCAGTTAGCTCAGTCCAGGTAGCCCCGCGGCACATGGAAGTGTTCACTTACTGCTGCTTCCTTCCGGACCTGACAGGGTTCATGAATTCCCATTGCGCAGGACCCAGACGTCAACACCACTTACTAGGGTCAGACCCTACAATATATGAACCTCAGAAGAGGAATTCAGTCTCGCTAGAGCGGATTGCGAGTTACAGGGCACCGCTACCTCCCCACCTAGCACGGCAAAATTGATACCGTTAGTTAGTAGCGTCTTGTGGACGCATAAACAAGTATATAACGTTTGAGTAGAAATTGCAATGAGATGACGTCACTTATTAATTGGTAGGTGAGGAATCCTTTTTCTTATTACGTAACTTTTGGAAGAATTCCGATAGAACCTTCCCACATTCTTCCTCTAATACTCCTTTTGTAATAGAGGATTGATGATTAAAACGGTCCTCTTGAAGCAAGTTCATTATTGTTCCTGCACAACCACCCTTAGGGTCACTAGCTCCATATACGACTCTTGGAATACGAGAAAGAACAATTCCCCCTGAACACATTGGACAAGGCTCTAATGTTACGTAAAGAGTTGTATTCTCTAATCTCCATGTTCCTAGCTGTTTACACGCATGATCTATCGCTAGCATCTCCGCATGTGCAATTGAGCGTTGTTCAGTTTCCCGTAAGTTATAAGCAGAAGCAATGACCTTTCCATCTTTAACAATGATTGCCCCAATTGGGACCTCGCCAATACTGGCTGCTTTTTTAGCCTGCTCAAGCGCGAGTTTCATAAAGTATTGATCTGTTTTATCAGTCAACTTAAAAACCCCTTCTGTCTAATTGTATTTAGTATACCAAAATTATTCATAAAGAAGCATTTATATGGCTACTTGAAAATAAACATATATTGGTGATTTTTTTTCGAACAAAATGACTAACACAATTTTATGAATTATTTTAGGAGGGAATTCATGCAAATACATGTTGTAGAGCAAGGCCAAACACTTTACGGAATCTCTAGGGCTTATGGAACAACCGTTAATGATCTAATTGAAGCGAATGATATTGGACAGCCGAATCAATTAGTCATTGGTCAAACATTAGTCATTCCTATTGTTGGTAGATTTTATTGGGTCAGACAAGGGGATAGTTTATGGTCAATAGGTAATCGGTTCGGCATTTCTTATTTACGACTAGCAGAAATTAACCGCATTTCGCCTACTCAACCACTAAATATTGGAACGAGACTATATATACCGCCTCTTCCAAAACGAGAAGCTGAGATTAATGCTTATGTTGAACCTCTTGGTGGTACGGTTAGCCCAAATTTAGAAACAGCGGCAAGAGAAGCAGCACCTTATTTAACCTATTTAGCACCGTTTAGTTTTCAAATTCAACGAAATGGTTCATTAAAAGAACCATTACTCAATAATTTCCCTGCCATTGCAAATCAGAATAACGTTACACTCATGATGGTTGTTACTAATTTGGAAGAGGGGCAATTTAGCGATGAGCTAGGACGGATTATTTTAACCAACGATTCCTTACAAGACACACTATTAACGAATATTATAAATGCTGCCAAGAAGTACAACTTCCGAGATATTCATTTTGACATTGAGTTTCTTCGTCCTGAGGACCGAGAACGTTATAATGCTTTTCTTAGAAAAGCAAAGGCACGATTATCCGCTGAAGGCTATTTAATGTCAACAGCACTTGCACCTAAAACCAGTGCCACTCAAAAAGGTAAATGGTATGAAGCACATGATTATAAGGCGCATGGGGAGATTGTAGACTTTGTTGTCATCATGACTTATGAATGGGGATATAGTGGTGGCCCGCCTATGCCTGTTTCTCCGATTGGTCCGGTTAGAGAAGTACTAGATTATGCTTTAACCGAAATGCCTGCATCAAAAATAATGATGGGACAAAACTTATATGGATATGATTGGACTTTGCCTTATGAACCGGGTGGGCAATATGCAAAAGCTGTTAGTCCTCAACGTGCGATTGAAATTGCCCGTGAAAACAATGTAGCCATTCAATATGACTATGAAGCACAAGCTCCACATATTAATTATAGTGATAATGAAGGAAAACAACATAAAGTATGGTTTGAAGATGCTAGAAGCATCCAAGCAAAATTTAATTTAATTAAAGAATTAGGTCTTCGGGGAATTAGTTATTGGAAGCTAGGCTTACCATTCCCACAAAACTGGCTACTAATCAATGAAAATTTCGATGTGATAAAAAGGCCTTAACGATAGAATCTTTGAACAAGCGGCGCTAGCGCCCCATTAGCTTAAGGCAAACAAATGTTCCATCAAAAAAAAGGGTGGTTTTCCCGTTTATTGATGACATGTTTTTGACCTCGAGTAATGGCAAAGATCGTCGCCATTTCATCTTGGCTGGTCGCTGGAGTTGGATTTAGCCGTAACATTGTATAAACTAAACACCAGAAACTTATTCATTCTTCACTTATAAAAAATCCTACTTTTGGAAAAGTAGGATTTTTACATTTTCACAACCGTTATCTTTCACTCTGTGATAAAATTAATTCTATCTTTAAAAAAATGAATAATTTTGTCAGAATGTGTCTTGTGGAGTTAGGAGGAACAACCAATGAATCACACACCATTTATTACAGTTGAAGGACCAATTGGTGTAGGGAAAACCTCTCTTGCAAAAGAGATTTCAAAAAGATTCGAGTATCAACTTTTAAAAGAAATCGTCGACGAGAATCCTTTTCTAGGGAAATTTTATTCCGATATACAAGAGTGGAGTTTCCAAACGGAAATGTTTTTCCTTTGCAATCGCTATAAACAGTTAGAAGATATTGATTCAAATTTTTTATCAAATCATCAGCCAGTTGTAGCTGATTACCATATCATGAAAAACATGATATTTGCCGAAAGAACATTAAGTACGTATCAGTTTCAAAAATACAAGCAAATTTATGATATTTTAACAACGGATATCCCATCGCCAAATGTAATTATATATTTGCATGCAAGCTTAGACACTTTACTTACCCGGGTAGCCAAAAGAGGTAGGGACATTGAAAAACAAATGGGCTCCGCCTATTTGCAACAATTAATCACAGATTATGAACAGGCAATGGAGAAATTTGAAGCCGCGAATCCTCACATTCCTATTATTAAATTTAATGGGGATAATCTGGATTTTGTAACAAATGAAAGTGATCTCAACATGATATTAACGACAATAGAATCAACAGTAAAAGGGAGAGCAGTATTATGATGCTACGAGAGAAGTACGGAATTCCTAGCGATTCCATTATTACAATTGCAGGAACAGTTGGTGTAGGGAAATCAACCATGACAAAAGCTTTAGCAGAAGGGTTAGGATTTCGTACCTCTTTTGAAAAAGTTGACACTAATCCTTATCTAGATCAGTTTTATAAAGACTTTCAAAGATGGAGCTTCCACCTACAAATTTACTTCTTAGCAGAACGCTTTAAAGAACAGAAGAAAATTTTTGAATATGGCGGCGGATTCATTCAAGATCGATCAATCTATGAAGATACAGGTATTTTCGCTAAAATGCATTATGAAAAAGGAACCATGACAAAGGTTGATTATGAAACCTACACAAGTTTATTTGAGGCGATGGTGATGACTCCTTACTTCCCACATCCAGATCTTTTAATTTATTTAGAGGGAAGCATTGATGATATATTAGACCGCATTAAAGAACGAGGTCGACCAATGGAACAACAGACACCAGTCGAATATTGGCAAGAGATGCATGGTCGCTATGAATACTGGATTAATAATTTTAATGCATGCCCAGTATTGCGCATCAATATTAATGAGTACGACGTTGTTCAAGATAGCGGGTCTATTGAACCAATTATTCAGAAAATCGCACACTTTATGGAACAAACGAAACGATTAAAGAGTCCAGTGAAAATATAAAGGATGTGCTCAGCACATCCTTTTCATTTTTTATAATAAAAAAAGCCGATTACAATTGTAATTGGCTTTTGACATTCTCCATTTTTTGCGCGAAAAAAAATATGGCGGAGGAAGAGGGATTCGAACCCCCGCGGGCTGTTACACCCCTGTCGGTTTTCAAGACCGATCCCTTCAGCCGGACTTGGGTATTCCTCCGTATCGACAATTAATAATATAACAAATTAGTCTATAGAGTGTCAACACAAAAATATGGAAGAAAAATATTAACGCCCTTCGTTCACATTTTGTAAAGAAGGACGTTAAGCTTCAAAAATATGATCAAGTACTATTTAGAAATTACTTCTTTATTTCCCATATAAGGTTGTAACACCTTAGGAATACGAACAGATCCATCCTCTTGCTGGTAATTTTCCAATATAGCAGCTACTGTACGGCCAATCGCAAGACCTGATCCATTTAATGTATGAACATGCTCTGGCTTTGCGTTAGGCTCTCTTCTGAACCTAATATTCGCACGTCTTGCTTGAAATGCCTCAAAATTACTACAAGATGAGATTTCACGGTAAGTGTCATAGCTTGGAATCCATACTTCAATGTCATACTTCTTTGCGGCAGTAAAACCTAAATCAGCTGTACACATGCTTAACACTCGGTATGGCAAATCTAATAGTTGTAATACCTTTTCAGCATGAGAAGTAAGTTTTTCTAGTTCCTCATAAGAATCCTCGGGTTTTACAAATTTCACAAGCTCCACTTTATTAAACTGATGCTGACGAATTAATCCTCTCGTATCACGACCAGCAGAACCCGCTTCAGATCGGAAGCATGCACTATAGGCAGCATAATTAATTGGAAGTTGATCCGCAGTTAAAATCTCATCCCGATGTAAATTTGTAACTGGCACTTCAGCCGTTGGGATTAAAAAATAACCCTCATTCTCAGCTAGTTTAAATGCATCCTCTTCAAATTTTGGCAGCTGACCCGTACCCGTCATACTTTCACGGTTCACAATATATGGAGGGATTACTTCCTCATAACCATGATCTTCAACATGCAAGTCTAGCATGAAGTTCATGAGTGCTCGTTCAAGTCTTGCTCCTAATCCTTTATAAAATACAAAACGACTTCCTGTTACCTTTCCAGCACGCTCAAAATCAAGAATTTCGAGTTCTGTTGCTACCTCCCAATGAGGCTTCGGTTCAAAAGAAAACGTAGGTACTTCACCCCATGTACGGGCTGTTATATTATCATCCTCTGATTCCCCTACTGGTACGCTTTCATGAGGAATATTTGGGATAGATAGTAATAGTAATTCAAGTTCTTGCTCTACTTCTCTTAACTCATCATCAAGAACCTTAATTTTATCCCCGACTTCTCTCATTTCTAAAATAAGCGCCTCTGCATCTTTCTTCTCTCGCTTTAACACAGAAATTTGAGCAGAAACTTCATTACGCTTTCCTTTTAGCACTTCTGTTTCTGCTATAAGGTTCCTTCTTTTTTGATCTAGATCTTCAAATTTACCTAGGTCTGTTAAATCCTCACCTCGATACTTTAGTCTTTCCTTTACCTCTTCAAAGTTAGCTCTTAAATGTTTTAAATCAAGCATCTTCTCTTCCTCCATATGATAATAGTAATAAAAATAAATACAAAAAACTCCCGTCCCTAATAAAGGGACGAGAGTTAACCCGCGTTGCCACCCTACTTGAAGACAGGATATCCCATCTTCCTCTTGGATCTTGGTAACGGCAGAAAGCCGAAAATATCTACTACAATGTTCGATATTTCACTCAAGGATGGATTCACAAGCCACTGACATCGGTTCACACCAACCACCGATTCTCTGAAGAAAGAAAACTTGTTACTAATTCCTATCATCGATTTAGTATAACATTTTTTAGTAATTCATAATTTACTACAAGTTTGTTCAACTTGCAATAGTTTCATACCACATTTATTTAGATTCTTTTACCATATTCACAAAATATTGTGCGAAACGGTAATCATCTGTTAACTCAGGATGGAAGGCACACCCTAGATACTGACCTTGCCTTGCTGCTACAATTCGTTCATGATGCTTTGAAAGAACTTCTACGTCTTCGCCTACTTCAACTATATAAGGTGCACGGATAAAAACACCTACAAAATCCTCTGCTACCCCAGTAATCATTAATTCAGCTTCAAAACTCTCTTTTTGACGACCAAAGGCATTTCGTTCTACTGTAATATCCATTAAACCTAAATGAGGCGCATCATAACCAACAATATTTTTTGCAAGTAAGATTAATCCTGCGCATGTACCAAACATCGGTTTTCCTTCCGATGCAAAATCTCGAAGTGGCTGCATGAAATCGTATTTATCAATTAAACGGCGCATCGTTGTACTTTCTCCGCCTGGAATGATTAGACCATCTAGCTCTTCTAATTGTTCAGAACGTTTAACGATAACGGCCTCTGCTCCTGATGCTTCTAGTGAAGTAACATGCTCACGAACGGCACCTTGTAAACCTAGTACACCAATTTTAACCATGGATTTAACTCCTCTTTATTACCAACCACGCTCTTGCATACGTTGTTCTGGTAGTAATGATGCAATATCTACACCCTTCATTGCACTACCTAAACCTTTAGAAAGGGACGCGATCAGCTCATAGTCTTCATAATGTGTAGTTGCTTCTACAATCGCACGAGCAAACTTAGCTGGATTTTCGGATTTAAAGATACCAGACCCTACGAATACTCCATCTGCACCTAACTGCATCATTAACGCAGCATCAGCAGGTGTTGCTACTCCACCAGCAGCAAAGTTTACAACTGGTAGTTTACCTAATCGTTTAATTTCTAATAGAAGCTCAAACGGAGCACCCAAAAGTTTTGCTTCCATCATCACTTCATCTTCACTCATTGCTACTAATTTACGAACTTGTGCATTTACCTTTCTCATATGACGAACAGCTTCAACAATATTCCCTGTTCCTGGCTCGCCTTTTGTACGAAGCATGGAAGCACCTTCACCAATACGTCTAGCAGCCTCGCCTAAATCACGGCATCCACAAACAAATGGGACTGTGAATTGTCTTTTATCAATATGAAACTCCTCGTCTGCTGGAGTTAATACTTCACTTTCATCGATATAATCTACTCCTAAAGATTCAAGTACACGAGCTTCGACAATATGGCCAATTCGCGCTTTAGCCATTACTGGGATAGATACTGCTTTTACTACTTCTTCAACAATCGTTGGGTCAGCCATACGAGCTACTCCACCAGCTGCACGAATATCTGCAGGGACACGCTCTAATGCCATAACAGCAACTGCACCTGCTTCTTCAGCGATTTTTGCTTGTTCAGCGTTGACAACGTCCATAATAACGCCGCCCTTTTGCATTTCTGCCATTCCACGTTTTACACGTTCTGTACCTAAATTCGCCATTATTAAATACCCCCTATATGTAAGCCTTTCCTCATTGTACTAAAAAAAGAAACAAGTTTTCAACAAAGCTTGTCAATGTTATTTTACAGTAAATATAAAAAAAAACCTACTAATTTAATCAGAAATACATACTCTTCTTTATGATCGATTCAATTTTTTACAAACATGGATACACGCTTAAACAATAACTACTCTAGAGGTCCTGTCGGCAATGCTGCCACAATCTATTCCCATGCTCTTTTATAGCATATTTGTGTATGGTGGAATGAATGACAGAGGACCTTGCAATTTTACTCAACTGAGTGCATGTAAGAGCATTTTGATCACCATTGCATTTAATTATCCCAATTTATAGTATCCTAACTAATAAAAAAAAAACTCTCTTTATAAAGAGAGTTATGAAAATAATCCTTTTATTCCATCTGCAGCACTTGAGAAAATATCTCCAAAGAAGCCTCCAATTGCTTTAAAGAAGAGTATAAACCAATTTGATTTTTCTACATTTGCTGTAGTAATCACATCTGTTGCTAACAATTCCTCACCCTTCGAAGTGAGAAACTTTAACTGTCCTTCACCTTTATACGCTACGGATAGAGTTCCAACCTTTAATTCTTTCTCAACTGGAGCAGTAAGTGCTCCATCTTTATTTAATAGTGATTCGTCTATTGTAACAGTTGGTTCATATAATTCTTTTTCGCCGCGTTTAATTAATATTGAAATAGGGTTTGTTGACTTGACTTCAACTTCATTTTCTTTCCCTTTATCAACTGGTAAAACCGTTAGATTAGGGTCCTGATAACCGGCTGGAACAATTTCTTCAACAGAAAAATTACTAAACCCATAATCGAAAAGCTTTCTGGTTTCACCAAATCGATCCTCATAAGAACCTGCTTTCATTACAACTGATATTAAACGGATACCATTTTTTTCGGCTGTTCCAGTGAAACAGTATCCAGCTAAGTCTGTTGAACCTGTTTTTAAGCCATCCACACCCTCATAGCCATATATTAATGATGGTAACATCCAATTCCAGTTAGACATATTTATCGCATCTGATGTACCTTCTCTAAAAATCTTTTTTGGGATACTTGCTGTTTCTAACACTTCTGGATAGTCGTTTATTAAGTGATAGGCTAATTTAGCAGTTGCCTTTGCAGACATAAGATTTTCTTCTTCAGCACCTGTTCCTTCTGGGTGCATTCCTAATAGATCCTTATTATTTAATCCTGTTGTATTTACAAATTTATAGGTTTCTAAGCCTAACTCTGCTGCTTTATCGTTCATCATTTTTACAAAGTTTGTTTCTGAACCTGCTACCACCTCTGACAAAGCAATGGTAGCTCCATTTGCTGAGTAGATAGCCATAGCTTCATATAATTCACGGACATTGTACTTTCCATCACTTCGTAATGGAACATTTGACAAATTTCTATTTTGTGAAATTTTATAAACATATTCACTTATTCCAGTTTCTTGTTCCCAGGTAATCTTTCCTTCTTGTATGGCTTCAAGAACAAGATATTCTGTCATCATTTTCGTCATACTTGCCGTTGGTAATGCCGTTTCTGATTCTTTTTCATATAGAATCATACCTGAATTTCCATCTACTAAAATAGCAGAATGTGCTTGTATATCTAATATATCATTAGCAGCAGATGCACTACTGTTAGGTACAAACGTCATCAATAATACTGTAAAAATTACATAAAAAAGGAATGACTTTCTCTGTCTCACTCCAGTTCCCCTCCTCTTGGTTGTCCATACTATTCTATCATAGGCAGGCATAAAAAAATAGACAGAGATGGATATACTCTGTCTATTGGGTATATAGTCTTATTCACCTTAGCTTAATGAATAGTTTGGTGATTCTTTTGTGATTTGAATATCGTGCGGGTGACTTTCTCTTAAACCTGCACCTGTCATTCGGATAAATTGCGAATTCTCTCGTAGGTCTTGAAGAGTCTTTGTTCCACAGTATCCCATACCTGAGCGAATACCACCTATTAATTGATAAAGTGTATCAGATAATGGTCCTTTATAAGGTACTCTTCCTTCTATTCCTTCTGGAACAGCTTTTTGATTTGCCTCTTGGAAGTATCGGTCTTTACTCCCCTTTTCCATGGCTCCTACTGAGCCCATTCCTCTGTATACTTTGAATTGACGACCTTGGTAAATTTCCCGTTCCCCTGGACTTTCAGTCGTACCAGCTAATAAACTACCAAGCATAACAGCATTTCCACCAGCAGCTAATGCTTTTACGATATCACCAGAGTACTTTATCCCTCCGTCAGCTATAATAGCTTTTCCATGTTTCTTTGCCTCAGTCGCACAGTCATAAACAGCAGTAATTTGAGGTACACCTACTCCTGCTACGACACGTGTCGTGCAAATAGAACCTGGTCCAATACCAACTTTAATTACATCAGCTCCTGCTTCTATCAATGCTCTTGTCGCTTCGGCAGTTGCTACATTACCAGCGATTACGTTCATGTCAGGGTATGTTGTCTTGATTTCTCGTACTTTATCTAATACTCCTTGTGAATGGCCATGTGCTGTATCGACAACGATAACATCAACACTAGCCTTTACAAGCTTCTCTACTCGCATGATCGTATCAGGACCAGTCCCTACTGCCGCTCCAACTAATAATCTTCCTTGACTATCTTTTGCCGAATGAGGGAATTCGATGACCTTTTCAATGTCTTTAATTGTTATAAGTCCTTTTAAAATACCATCGTCATTAACTAAAGGTAACTTTTCAATTTTATATCGTTGCAAGATATTTTCAGCTTGCTCTAATGTTGTTCCAACAGGGGCAGTTACAAGATTCTCTTTTGTCATAACATCTGAGATTTTAATCGAGAAATCCTGGATAAAACGTAGGTCACGGTTTGTTAATATTCCTACAAGCTTTTGCTCGTCCATATTGTTTACAATCGGTACACCAGAAATGCGATATTTACCCATTAGATGTTCAGCATCATAAACTTGATGATCTGGAGTTAAGAAGAATGGATCTGTGATAACACCACTTTCAGATCGTTTAACTTTATCCACTTGTTCAGCTTGTTGCTCAATCGACATATTTTTGTGAATAATCCCAAGTCCACCTTGTCGTGCCATTGCAATTGCCATATCTGCTTCTGTTACGGTATCCATCCCAGCACTTATAATTGGGATATTCAATTTTAAAGTCTCTGTTAAAACAGTTTTCACTTCCACGTCACGTGGAAGTACTTCAGACTTTGCTGGAACTAATAATACATCGTCAAAAGTTAATCCTTCTTTCACAAACTTGTTTTCCCACATTACCCTTCTCCCCCTTAAGTTCGTAAAAATATTATTAGTAGCTTAACAATTGGATAAAATACTGTCAAGAAAGGATTAATAAGTTAGATTTTTCTAAAAATAATGTTGTTGGAGTGAATAACCATGTTTGACCATTATAAGGTATGGCAATCCTATACTCCCTTTCATTCATCTGTAAATGTTCAGGAGTATTTACATACCATTTATCATAAATCCAAATTTGATGAAGCGGAAAAAAAAAGCTACCAAAATGCATATCCCTTTATTTATTACTTAGAACATGGGAAAAGTTACTATCAACTTTCAAATCAAGCACCTCTTTCCATAAAGCCTGTTCTCCTTTTTTATGGAATGACTCAGCTGTTAAAAGCCTCCCTATTAACCGTTGATCCCCATTACCCGGAATCAACATCCGTTCTAGCCCATGGAGTATCAACAAGGAAACGAAAGAAACAATCTTATGACTTTTTAAAGGATGAAGTGAAGATTCAAAAGAATGGACTTTTTTCCCATTTTTCTCTTAAAATGTTCCATGTGGAACATTTAGATGGTGAAAAAATTACAATGGTTTCTTTATTGAGAAGAATTCCTGAGTTAAATCCACTCTTCAAGTTTAGTTTTATGGAGACATCCTCTTACTGTTTAAATAAAAGCAATGCCTATGCAAATACATTTGAACTCACTTCAAAAATATTGGATTGCTATCACATGACAGATGATCGATTCTCAAATTTTATAAAGGATTCTAACAAACGTATACAAAACATATCTTTCAATGATAAAGACAACATTACAATATCTGTATCAACTAGTAGTTTAACTCCTCTTCAAAGTTTTCCTTTTTACTATCATTTATTTGAGGACAGCTATTATCTTTCTACTGATAAAGAGTTAGTTAAATACTTCCCAGAAGTAATGGTTCATTATTTATTACTTTATAATTTAAGTATGATTTCCCGATATGAAACCGAATGGTGGAGTGAGTTGCTACAGAATTCTAGCACGAAGGATCTTCCTTTTATCCAGCAATTTATCGAAATCACTGCGGTAAAAATACCTTATCTCTTGTCCGAATTCTTATATTCCTTTAAAATGAATGAACCCAATTGAATTTCTTAGTTGGATTTCTCATCATGCCTCCCTACTTGAACAAAATTATGCAATCTATATAACCAAAAAGAGCAGCTATTTTTAAAGCTGCTCTTCCCCTAGTATAGGCATTGTTACTTTTTTTCTATTTCATTGTAATACACGCATGTCATCCACGATTTTAAATTACCCTTTGCTCGCTTTACTTTCCTCGTTTTGTCTTTTACTTACTTCATTTGCTTTTTTACTTACCTCTTTTTCGATTTTACTTACCTCTAGCTTGGTTTACTTTCCTCGTTTTGTCTTTTACTTACCTCATTTGCTTTTTTACTTACCTCTTTTTCGATTTTACTTACCTCTACTTATATTCAATTATTTTGAAATGACCCAATCATTGCTACTGCAACTATTTCTATATCGTATTAAAAAACTCGTACCGCTAGTTTATGAATTCAGTCCAATCAAAAAAAGAGCAGCCTCTTCAGCTGCTCTTTCTCTTCTTGCATGGCGACGTCCTACTCTCACAGGGGCAATGCCCCAACTACCATCGGCGCTCGAGCTTTACTTCCGTGTTCGGGTTCGGACAAACATGAGCGGCGAATCTCTTCGTCAGTTTCATTCGTTCAGATCCTCACGTACGGTCGTACGTTCCGGTCTTCTCTCATTTCACTTCCTCGACCTTCTTGCTCCTTTCCGCCCTCACAGTTTCGATTTTACTTAGGCGGATTCCTCCGCTTACTAGCTCTTACGAGCTTTCCTCAAACAAAAAAAGAGCAGCCTCTTCAGCTGCTCTTTCTTTTCTTGCATGGCGACGTCCTACTCTCACAGGGGCAATGCCCCAACTACCATCGGCGCTCGAGCTTTACTTCCGTGTTCGGGTTCGGACAAAAATGAGCGGCGAA
>NZ_JBHUEM010000048.1:0-3807 GCF_042680805.1 Bacillus salitolerans
CCTGTATTTTTGTTCCCCATTTATGGACACAACCTTTCGTTATCATTCTAGTCAAATTTTAAAGAACTTAACTAGGTTGTGTCCATGAAACTATACTAGCATCAATACTATGAATCAACAATGCTTTTTTATTTCTTTGTTTGTCGTTTAAATTCTTAGTCAGATAATCAGATAAGATAGATACTGGTAAGCCAATAAGAAGTATAAATGGAGTTGCACCAACAAGAAGAACACCAAAAACAGCAAAAAAGTTATAATTAGTAAAACCATCCATTATGGCAAAGAAAAGGTTAAGAATTAATCCAGTTAATAGAGTGGTTAAAACAAATCCAAAAATTTTCCTTAAAAACATAAAATCCCCCAAATTTAAAATAAATTCAATATTGCTTTATTACTAAACTGTTCCTTAGCTTAATAAACTTCCACCAAAAAAAGCACTTCTCCTTCTTTCAGAAATGGTAGCAATAGGTAAGCGTTTGAAGTTATCTCCAGCTTTTCCCCTGCCCAACACGGAACGTGATAGTTTCCCATCATTCCGCGTGCCATCTAATAATATGTACTAGATTATAAGTTCCTTGTTACTTTACTAGAATTGAAATCACATGGTTGTATTTAAACCGCACTTTTCACGATATGTGTTCAACTTCTTTAGCATTGACTTTGTGATATAAAAGCCTTTTAAGCGTGAATGTATTGCCATTTCATCTGTTTGGTGTATTGCCGTATGTATGTCTTTGTGCAGAATTCTTAGGTTGTTAAAAGTATCATCTCCACCTAGATGTATGGGGATGTAGTGGTACAGTGTACTTCGTGAGCTTGTAGAAATACGCCTGTGATTTCCTCTTAGATGATGTTCCCACATTCTTACCCGACCGGTGCAATTCACGTTAGGAAAATAATCATTCTATATTACTAGACTTGGGGCTATTCCTCCACTTCCATTACAGAAGTTTCTTTGGTCATGCCCCTACCTTCGCAAGAATAAATACATTTCAGCTTTCGCCTTATAGTAACCATCTTGGATAACAGTCCATGTATCGATGTTTCTTACTTCCCAAGTACCTTACAAAGTAGCTATCCATTCTAGAGGTAGGTGCTTCCTCTGAGCCTGTGAGCTTGATACCGCCGTTGTTCAGTATAATGTATTTCATAGGGTAGATTTTTACTCTACATCACTCACCTCTTCGTAAGAAGAGCCATAGGTTTCCTCTATGTTCTAACTTTAGACCCGTACCTTCGGAAGTTCGTCAGTTCTATTCGATTAGAACTATTCTCAACATATCTAGTTTTTCAGCCATGCGGTCTATCTGTCAGCATACCCTTCTGTAAAGATGGCTTTAGCTTTCATTCAACCGAATCTACCTGTGCTTCGAACCCTATAAACTGTTATTTATAACGCACACAGGAGTATTGATGGAATAGTTTCTGGAAACGTGGTTCCGTCATTCCTATTCTCCCTTGTAAAGTTAGAATCCATCTAGTGAATCCCCTGTATTTCACGCTAGTAACGCTTATTACAGAACTTGTCACACCTACCCGTTTGTTTAATAAGAAGTTTAATCTTGTGTGCTTACACCATATCTGCTTTTTTTACCCATCCATGAACTAGCATCACGCCATTTAAGACTCTTTGCAGAAATCCAGCTATTTGCACCTTGAGTAAAATCATTTGGTTCCCAATCATAATCATCAGCCCAATAAAAAAGACCTTCGTGTAGGATAAGTTTTGCTTCATAAATGATTGAATCATAGTTTATCGGACTTGGAATGATGTGAAATTGAGTTACCCCTTCAAAGAGCAGTTCAATTGCAGAAGGATTATCAAACTGTCTTTGGAAAAGGATTCGTACATTAGTATCAAGTTCTGTTGACATACCCATTGATAAATTTTCATCTACATAGCTTTCGGTCCACATATATAATTCCTTTAAGCAACTATCATGAAACCCACCAAATGTATCTAAGAGATTTTCAATATCATTACTATCTTTAAGCTCTTTCCATTCCAAAAAAACCACCATCTTTAAATTATTTACTTCTTCCATTATTTTGCCCTTTAACCAAATTATAAAACAAGCGACCAGCCGTAGCTGATCGCATCCTCTTGTTAAACATTTGCCCCCTTTAGTGAAAAAAATTATTCTTTACTTTTACTTATTACCCATTTAACAGCGTCTAAAAGGTTTTCAGCAACATAATTCTGGTTCAATTTCTGCCCATTTATCCCTGAATTGGTTAAGAGCACTATATCCCCATCCTGTAAGCACTAAATTTTCATTGCTCCAACATAATGAGCTGCCAACATATCTGTTGAACCAACGTCACCAATAAATACAGTTTTTGTTAAATCTAATTTATATTTTTTTGACGCTTCCAAAAGCATCCCTGGTTTTGGCTTATGACAATTGCAATCTATGAGGACAAATAAAGGCATCATCAAATTTATATGTTTGAAATTCCTTGTAAAAATCATCGAGAGTAGCCTCACCTCTACTTATTCTATTTTGATTAGTACAGGCAAAAGTTTTAATATTATTATCCTATAAAATTTGTAATGCATCTCTACTGAACGAACCTTCTAAAACAATCCTGCTTCTATAGTTCAACAGAAGAAGCCCTAATCCTTCTTATATTAGAGCATCCGTTACTTGAATAAGTAACTTGTTAATTTAATACCCATTTACGAACTATATCTAAAGAATTATTAGAAGTAATAGACCCGTTTAAGATTAAATCTGCGTGCCATTTTGTAGGTTCAACAAACTCGTTATGACGATGTCTAACTAAATCAAGATATTCTGAAGAGATTTCGTCAAAGGTTTGTTCGTTTATATCTCTTTTTAATCTCCTAACTAATCTCTCATCTGACGGGCAATCAACAAATATCTTCAAATCAATTTTTTCTCTAATTTCCTCAAAATACAAGACCATCAAGCCTTCAATAATAACAACATCAAACATTTTAGATGATATAAAATGATTAATATCTCTATTTAATCTATCAATATCAACAGAAGTTGGATGGTCATAATCATCATATTCCTTCCCATTGTAAGGAGCATTCACTTTCGGTTTTACCTCTCTAAAGTAATCATCAGTAGATATTGTTTTAACTTTTAATACATTTAAGTTCTTTGCCAAATTACTACAAAAGGTAGTTTTGCCACTACCAGAACCGCCTGCTATTCCAATTACAATGCAACGCTCTATTTTTTTCATTATGTTCTCCTTTACTCCTATATCCATCCTTCTTGCATTATCCTGCCTCTTTACTTCAATAAAATAGGAGCAATCTCCGTCTTGAAGATTCGTACCCTTATCTTGAATAAGCATACCTTTTTCAGGGGGTATCAAAAACACCCAAATTGACCCTTAGGGATAAACACAAAACAGCACCTCAGGAAATGCTTTCCCATACGGTACTGCTCAAATCAGGCTGATGTGATAGCCTGTAAATTTATTAAACCATAACGGGTATGGTTTTCATTTCATATATTTTTTGGAGAGTATCGACATGCTTCCTCTTCTCGTCATCATCCTCTGTGTGGAGATACCCCTCAACAAGCCTGTACCCGAATACGAGAAGGATTATCTCGTAGACACAATGTTCGGAAATTCGTGATACATCCGCATACTCCGAAAAGCCTTTGTAATACGCAGGGATAGATCGTTGGTAGTGTTCGACCATGTTATCGATATCCGGTTCATCCGCAATCAGGCTTGCGAGATCCTCGCCCAGGTAGCCCCATCCGCTAGTGTCCCAATCGATAAGCGCGAAATTCCCATCAGCATAGATAAGATTGGTTA
>NZ_JBHUEM010000049.1:0-15244 GCF_042680805.1 Bacillus salitolerans
CATCTAAGAAAGCTTCCTGTTTTTCATGGAGGTATGCTCTTACAAATCGTACACGACTTGCTGAGAGCTGAATACAAAAGAGGAATACTCGTATTGTTCGACCCTGTAGAATAATATCCGCCTCTCCCCAGTCGAATTGGAATTGGTGGCCGAGTTGAAAATCAAGAGGAATGAAGACTTCCTGAAGTTTCTTTCTGCGTTTGCCTACGATCTTACGGATATTCGATTCCGATCCTTTAAAATCGTACTCTTTTTCTAATCTACGAAAAATGTTTGCAGCTGTATGTTTCTGTTTTTTCCAATGTTTCAAATCATCTTCTAGCCATTGATCAATGATAGGTAAAACACGCTTTGTTTCCTCGGAATAGTCTTTATTACCGTAAATAGTTTGACGTCGAATAGTAGTTGGTGGTTCATTCTCTTTGATATATTTACTAACGGTATTCCTTGAAATACCAAGCTTTTCTGCAACCTTTCGTTGTGATAGTCCTTCTACCTCTATCAAAAATTTGATATTATGATATTGAGCCATACTGATCATCCTTTTATTCCTCTTCTCATGTAGATTGTTTGGTCACTATCTATCATAAGAGAGGGGATTAAATTTGGAAATCATGTGGCTCATTTTTTATGTGATCAAACCCTTGAAAAGTGGCTCAATTTTAGATTATCAAATACAGCTTTAGTTGACTTTGTGAAGGATTTCACTTAAAGTATACTGCCTTAGTGAAAGAAGAAATATAATTTAATACCCCGATAATGTTAGTTTCTTTTTAAAAATTAGTAATTAAATGGTAGGGAAAAGGTAATTAACTTAGAGGGAGTTTTGGTCCTGGATTCCTTTCAAATATGAGGATGGTTAAGTCAAACAAGGCTATTATGCCTTGTCTACATTTAAAGAGCACAACTAATCCGTTAATGTATCTTAAGGTGGATCTCGTCTTGGAAGAGGTGTTCTAAAATTTGTCCGAAGTGATACTGAAAAATGAAAGAATCGGAACTGTTGTATGGAGGTACACACTGTCAATGTAGAATGAACAGAGAAGGGGATTTTAAATCCCGTTATATTTTATAAATAGTACCCGTTTCTCTGTATTTCTAACATATGAGAGTGGGTATTTTATTTGGTGTACTATTCAAAATACACCCTAAAATTTAGTAGAAATGGTTGTAATACTAGTGAATTATGCACCTTTATATATTAAAATAAGAACATGCATTCGGTTTTTGGGAGGTTCATATGTTATATGAAGTAAGAGGTTCCTACCATTATCCTGATTTACCAACTGAAAATTTAGTTGATGTTTCTCTGTATTATTCAAAAAACATTCTAGTACCAATTGAAATAAAAAGTGAAAGACCTATTTTCAATGCTTTGGATTTAGAAGAATTAGCTCTTACTATTGTTGATGAACGTCGAGAAATTGAGAATGAATTTAAGAAGAAAAGCACGAAAAAGAAAATGAGTAACTTCCACTTATTAAATATAAGATATTTAGCCTACTTAGAAGGTAATGAGAGGCATGCAAAAAATCGTATTTTCTCGTCGTTTTTAGATGATGTTCAACATCAATTCCTTCTTGTTTTAAGTTTATTATCTTATAAAAATTATCCTTTGGTTTTAGATGATGTATTTAGGCAGCACTATTTTGAATACAGATTTATTTCATATCTAACCACATACTTTTATTATGAATCTGTTAAGTATGATAAGAATATCAGGCGGCGTAACGAGAGGGAAACTGCAACATTAGATTCATCTATAGAAGAAGGGTTAACTTTAAAAGACTCAATACCAGCTAATGAGAAGTCGAGTTCCAGTAGAGAAACGTTTAAGGATCTGCTGACCAATGATTTGCTAATAGAGTCCTTTAAAATCTTGTCAAACCAACAACAATCTATATTGAACTATTACTATGTTAAAGGATATAAAGAACGAGAAATTTCAGATTTACTGGACATATCACAACAAGCTGTATCTAAGGCGAAAAGAAAAGCGATTGAAAAACTAAAGAAATTGATGAAAGGGGGGTGATAGTGTGGAAGAAGCTAACTTTTGGATTGATAATATTAGCAATTTAGGTTTTCATATTGTAATTACTCTCTTTTTGTTAGTTCGCCTAGAAAGAAAATTAGAAATGTTAAGGAATAGTATTGTCGAGCTAAATAAAAACATTAGTAATTCGAAAGGTGGATTTTAATTTGGGTGCATCACTTTATACCGTTGTTAAGGAATTTCAAGAAACAGAAAGTGAACGAGCGTTTGAACGAATATACAAAAAATTATGTCCAAAGATCAATTACTCTCTACGACAAACTCACATTGAAGAACGAGAGGACTTGCAACAAGAACTCAGTTTATTAGTTTATGAAAAGGCACTACATTACTCACTAGATGAAGTGCCAGGTTTTGAAGAATTTGAAAAGAAGATATTAAAAAAATAAATTTGCTTTATCTAAGTTGCTCCTATATTAAGCAACTTTTTTTAAATGTAATGGAAACTGTTTCATACAATTAATGGATAAAATGAATTTTTGTTATCTATAATTGAGGAGAATGAGTTGAAAAAAATAGAAAGTATATCATCTTGTTTGTTGCTTTATTTTTGGTAGTAGTCGTAGCGTTGAACCTTTCCTGTATTAGCGAGAAGATACAAAAGAATTCTGTGGAGTTCACATATGGAAGTGTTACTAAAAATTGAACAATAAGCAATTATATCTCATTGAACGCGAACAAAGGCTTTGTCGATGGACTATCAATGGATTCAGAAGAAAATACGAAAAGTACTTCAGTTTTAAGGTTCAGTCTTTATTATCTAAAGGATCATCCGGAGTTCGAAGAAATAGAAATGAAGATTCCCACTACGAGATATAATGTTGATGGTGAAAATATAGTGATTATCTCTGGTAAGGGAGAGATTATTAAAGTAAATATGGATGGAGAGTGGAAATCTCCAGAGAATAAGAGGATGTTGGGTAAATGATCCAACATCCACTCTTTATTATTAATATATCCATCCACTGCTAGTGTGAACTCCTGTCAGTAGCCCTTTCCCTGTAAAAAGCCTAATATTTTAGCAGTCGTCAAAAATAGAAAAGCAAATATAGTTCTAGTAAAAATAACTATAAGAAAACTTATAGTTTTTTAAAAAAAGGTTGTTATTTGAAGAATAATATCTCCTTTATATAATGTCAAGGGAAGTAGAAATGAGGGATTCTTTCCTTTGGCCCCTCAACTAATATATAAGGGAGAGATATTAATGGCAGCAGGACATAATAATGTTGCAGCGGTTGGAACATCTGATTCAAATGCAGAATATGGAACTAATTTCAAAAGTACGTATCGTTTAGGAGATTCTCACGAACAGGTGGCGGTATTGAAGGCAAACTTAAGGGATTATCGAGGTAAGACTCCTTCTAATCTATGGATAGGAATTCCTTCATTAATAGGTAATACTTCAACCTATTTTGATTCAGCAACAGATGATAACTTAGCGGTATTTCAAATGAATGAAGGTTTAACAGTCGATGGTATATATGGAAATTCAGCAAGAAGTGCGATGCATGCATTTTTAGGAGTTTCCCCATTGGGGTTTGTAAGAGTGTATAAAAGTACCTATGGGTATTCTAACTATAATGACACTTCTAGTGGATTGAGTGCAGATGCAAAATATAAACTTGATCATAGCTGGGTAACAAGTGCCACTAGGAACACTCTAGCAGAGATTGGTCAACAATACAGAGATATTTTTGGAACGAAAATTGAATTGAACGATGGTTGTTTAATCGATGGAGAAAATACCCCAGAACACAGCACTCACGAAGATGGAAAAGACATGGATATTAGAAATGCAGGTATGACAGCAGCTCAAGAAAAAAAGCTACTTGAGATTTTAATAGCTAATTCAAATGTGGATAAGGTCTTATTTTATAAGAATCATGGGTTATCAAGCTCGAAGATAATTGTAAGAAGTGACCATGCGGATCATTTCCATGTAGATTTTTTCAATTAAATTCAAAAAGCGGAGGTTACTCCGCTTTTACTATTTCTTTTATAGTTGGGACAAACTCATTAATTATACTTTTGTGTTTATTAGTATACTGAAGTTTAACCATTAACTCTAATTCTTTTATGTAAAACCGTATGCTAGTAAAGTTATTGTTTTTCCTGGATTGAATATACTCATTAATTGAAGAAAATTGATTATCGACATAATATTCTTCAGGGTATTCAATTAGTAATCTAGCAAATTGACTTTTCCTTTCCTCCAGAGAAAAATGCTCCCAGTAATAGGTTAATGTAATTTCATCATCTAGTATATAATATTCAAATCCGTCACTGAGTTTTGTCTTAATATCATATTTTTCTGGTAAATAAAAACATAGTTTTACTTCTTTATTTGCATATGGCCCACACACAGGTTTATAGGTTATTTCTTCTCCATTTACTAATTCCTTTTTTGATGTTCTTAAATTGGTTGAAATGGATATCTTTTCAGTGGGAACAGGAAGTACTCTTTGAATAGGGTTCTCGATATCCTCTTTCTTAACGTTAATATCCCCATTTGATTTAGGCTTTTCTCCTTCGGTTTCCTCTGGTGCTACTGAATTAACAACAAGTTGATTTTCCTCATTGTTATTGCATGCTACT
The DNA here is from genome assembly GCF_042680805.1 of Bacillus salitolerans. Classification (NCBI taxonomy): domain Bacteria; kingdom Bacillati; phylum Bacillota; class Bacilli; order Caryophanales; family Bacillaceae; genus Bacillus; species Bacillus salitolerans. Next base: position 4,652 of record NZ_JBHUEM010000049.1, read on the forward strand.
AATAATAGATAAAATGATAGAAGTAATAATATATGTAATATTTTCATAATAATTTACACACCCCATTATTAATCTAATCTCTTTAAAAGAATTTTATCTGATGTCTAACTTAATTCCACAACTATCCTATTCTATAGAGTTCAACAAGAATAGGGTTTAATCCTTCTCATGCACGTTGCACGTCAATCTAATTGAAAATTAATCAGAGTCTATCGCATTATGAACTACCCCCGTCAAGTAGACAGGGGACACAAAAGCGTAATAAGGGAGTGAGGTAGATGCCAAAAGTACAAGTAACTAAAGAGCATTACGAATATTTTAGAAATGCTGAAAAAATTACAGGAAAGAAAGTAAAAGATTTAGTTATTGGTGTCCCTGATTGCGTCGAAGGTATTCATGGAGTTTATCAGGTAAAGTGTTGTTATAAAACAAACCATTTGGTTTTATGGTAATATTTGTATGACAGAAAGAGGATCTAACGGAAAAAGACATTTGGGGGAGAGAGATGAATAAGGTTATATTAGTTTTATTAATACTTCTATTCTTTTCAATTGTATTCAATGGATTTCAATTTTATCTATATTCCAAAGAACAGAACAAAAGAAATATAGTTGAGAAATCAATGCTTATGAATGAATTTAGTGATAGAGCCGAAAAATGGAGAAATTTTAATCAGTTCATTTCCAAAATACTTCAGGAAAAGAATATTAACTACCCTATCAGTAAACAACAGTCAGATATGTATTTTGAATTAGCCAAGCATGAAATGTCTTTGATACTAAAACAAACAAGCAATGTAGGTTCTTTTGCTATTTCAGACCATTATATTGAATATGCACAGTTTATAAGCGAGTTTGACCGACAATTTAAAACACTTGTACAACGCTTCAATGGTAAACTACCAATTATGAAAAGAGAGCAATTAGTGGAATTATCAAATAGCTTAGAGAAAAGTTATAAACTTTATATGAATGTTGGAGTAGGTAGGTTTGGAGCAAGTAGTAAGGGTTCAGTAATGTTTGAAGTTATATTTGAACCAAACATAGAAATTCTAGACAAAGTAATAGATGAATTATCATCTATTCGAAAAGAAATAGAAGCAATTGAATGATTTGTTGTGCTAAAGTGTGCGAGCCTCATTATGAGAAAGGAATTCTCCAATCTAAACTTTATTTACAAGATAAAGAGGAGTGGCTCTTATTACCTGAGAAGGCGTTTCAATGCGTTCGTTATCAAGAGCTAAAAGCAGATAAATACGGATTTGTCTCTTTAGATGATAAGCAATACTCAACTTCACCAAGGTTCTCTCAGCAGAGAGTTAAACTATGTATCTCCTATAACTCCGTTATAGTTTTAAGTGAGAACAACGAGTTAATTGTAAAACATAGTAGATTGTATGGGACACGCCGAAAATCAATGGTATGGCAGCCGTATCTAGATTTATTGTCAAAGAGACCTAAGGCTATTAAGTACTCGAGTATATATAATCAATTCCCTGAAGTATGGTCCAATTACTTGCGTAATTGTACAGAAGAAGAGCAAAAAGAAGCCTTACGCCTAGTTGGTCGGCTCTTAAAGAACCAAGATTTCAGTCTACTAAATAAAGCATTAGCTTTAGCTTCACAGAATGGTCATCCAAGTGCTGATCAAATTAAGCACTGTTTTTATTCCTTACATAACAACAAAGGTACGCACGAAGCCATCTCTACAAATCTAGTAGTCCCGACATTACCAACTGTTACCCGTGGCTTAAATCATTATGACACCTTCTTTAAGGGAGGGGTTTATAGCAATGGATAGGCAAATTGAAGCATACGCAAAGCGATTAAAGCTAAGTTGGATAAGAGAACACTATCATGAAGTTGAGGAAAGTGATCCAAAAGAATACCTTCTCAGGCTATTTGAAAAAGAAGTTGCCAATCGGGAAGAACGAAAGATTAACTTATTATTAAACCAAGCTCAACTCCCTAAAACAGGTGGAAGTCCCTATCAGTGGGAACATATACAAATTCCACAAGGAATAGAACGAGAGCAAGTGTTATATGGAGATTTTATTTCAGAAAAGGAAAACCTCATTTTCTATGGAGGGGTTGGTACAGGAAAAACATATTTGACAACGTTATTATCCTTAAATGCCATAAATAGATTTGGCAGTTGCGTAAAGTTCTTTACAGTGGCAGGCTTGGTAAACAAATTAATTGAGGCTAATCAGAATTGCACTTTACCGAAGTTTATGAAGCAGTTAGAAAAGCTCGATCTACTAGTGTTAGACGAGCTTGGGTACATCCCATTGCATAAAGAAGGAGCTGAATTATTATTCCAGGTAATATCAATGTGTTATGAAAGTAAGAGCTTAGTCATCACGACAAACCTTCAATTTGGTCAGTGGAATCATGTTTTTGGAGATCCTATTCTAACTGAAGCAGTTATTGACAGGCTGATTCATCACTCACATTTATTAGTCTTCAAAGGTGATAGTTTCAGGTACAAAGAGTCTTTATTACACAATTAAACTAGGGTGGCAAGTGGCATACATTTTTAAATGCCATTTGATACATTTTTTACTTGCCAAATACAACCAAATCGAAAAGAAAGCTCAAGTACGTCAATACGAAGCTATTGCCGAGCAACCTATGGGCAAGCAAATACAAGTAGATTGGGGAGTAACCAAGCAAAAGACAACGACGAAAAAAGAAGTAAAGCTATATTTTATAGCTTTTGTGTTAGCACATTCACGATATAAGTATATGGAATGGCAAGACAGACCATTTACAACAAAGGATACCATTCGATGTCACGTGAATGCATTCAAATATCTTGGAGGAAGGCCTGAAGAAATAGTTTATGATCAAGATAATTTAATTGCGGTTAGTGAGAATGCTGGAGATTTAATATTAACTTCAGAGTTCCAAGCATATGTGAAAGACTGTAAGTTTAGAGTTCATTTATGTAGAAAAGCAGATCCTGAATCAAAAGGTATGATTGAAAATGTAGTGAAATACATAAAAGGAAATTTCGCTGATAGTCGAGTATTTAAAGACATAGAAGATTGGAATACACGCGCAATTCAGTGGTTAGAACGTACCGGAAATTATAATGTTCACAATACAACGAAAAAGAGACCAGTAGAAGTGTTTCTCGTCGAAAAGCAACACTTAATACCAGTCTCTCCCCTACTTTCGATTGAAAGTAACCTTACAAACAGTATAACAAGGAATGTAGGTAAGGACAACACGATTCGTTATGAATCGAATCGTTACTCGTTACCATTAGGAACCTACGGTTCAATTCCTAAAAACCAGGTGTTCTTAGAGATTAAAGGTGACTTTCCTGGCATATTAATTATTCGTAAACAACCTGATGGTGAAAAGATAGCTGAACATCAGATTAATAAAGAAAAAGGAAGATTAATTAAAAATCGTAATCATAGGCGAGACCGTTCTCTTGGCATCGAAGAGATGAAAAATAGTATCATTACTTTTTTTGATAATCAGGATGATGCGAATGCCTTTGTAGATGAGATATGTAAAAGATATCATCGATATCGACGAGATCAACTAACAATTCTCCTAACTCTGATAAAGAAAGATTCAGCATTAATAAATCAAGCACTTACTATATGTATTAAAGAAAAGCTCTATAGTGCCAATGATCTTCGAGATATAGTTAATTACTTAAAGATTTCATCGCCTTCCATAGAGAGTGCTGAGAACAAAATCAGTGTTTCAACATCTTCTGACTCCGTTAATACATTGTTTGAACTGAATAAACGCGAAGCCAAAAGCATTGAACGAAGAATGAAATGGGCTCGGTTCCCTTATATTAAAACGCTAAGTGAATTCATGGTGGAAGAGCAATCAGCCATAACAGAAAGACATTTAACACAGTTAAAAGAGCTTAGTTGGTTAGAACAACAATACAACTTAATATTGCTAGGACCGCCTGGAGTAGGCAAAACCTTTTTAACTATTGGCTTGGGAATAGAAGCTATTCAAAGAGGGTTTCAAGTTTTTTTTGTGACAATGGGAGAATTAATGCAATTATTAAAAACACAAGAATTTACTCATAAATCACAAGTACAGATAAAGAGACTTCAATCATCTGACTTAGTAATAATTGATGATTTAATGTATATGGCAATGGATCAGCGTGAAGCAAATCTATTTTTTCAGATAGTAAATCACTTATATGAACGAAGTTCAATCATCCTAACTTCAAATAAAAATCCTGAGCAATGGAGTGAACTGATGGGTGATCAGGGCATTGGAGAAAAACTTCTCTCCCACATTACGTCTGATGATATAAAAAATTTTTATGCTCAAAAAAAGCGGGAGAAATATGCAGATAAAACAATCAGCACAATTCACAAGTTTCTATCAACGTTGTTTTATTCTGCTGTGGAAGATGGTTATCTGGCTGAGCATCCAATGAGTTCAATGAAGAAAAGTAAACCTAAGGATCCAAACCGAATTGCTCATCCTTGGAATTATAAAGAGGTCACTCAATTTCTAGATGTTGCAGAACAAGAAGGAAAAGATATCATGTTTGAATTTGAACTTTCAACAGGAGTAAGGCAAGGAGAACTGCTGGCATTTCCTTGGTTTGACATTGATCTTGAGCGGAAAACGGTAACGGTAACCAGAAGTGTATCCTATGATGAAGATGGAAATCCAGAACTTATGCCGAAAAGTCAAGAAAGTTACCGTACCTTATCTATCCCGGATAATCTAGTTGAGAAGTTAAAAAAGCACAGAGAGAAACAGGATGAACTAAAGAAACGTTATGGTGATGGTTATAAATATGAGTTGGATTTAGTTTTTCCTGTAAGTCATGGTGGCTTTCAAAACCCGTCAAATGTTCGAAGATTATTTTATGATCTCATTAAAAAAGCGAAAGTACGCCGAATAACCTTTCATGATTTGAGACACACACATGCTAGCCTACTTATTCGAAGTGGTGCCTCACCCACTATTGTACAAAAGCGTCTAGGTCATCAAGATATTGAAACAACTTTTAGGTATTATGGTCATCTATGGCCGAATGCCGATCAAGAGGCCGTAGAAAAGCTTGAAATAGAAATGGGAAAATACAAAGATCCAAATCGTCGAAATGAGGAAACGTGAATTTTGTGAACTTAAAGAGATTTTGAATGGGAAAAGAAGAAATGAAGAAACAAAAAAATCCCTTGTACGACAAGGGATTTTCGGTGATGGAGCATAGGGGGCTCGAACCCCTGACCTCTACGCTGCCAGCGTAGCGCTCTCCCAGCTGAGCTAATGCCCCGTAATGAGTATGAAGTTATTGTAAATCGCTTTCAAAAATTAGTCAATAAGGAAAAAAGGATAATCATCTGCTACCTAATTTTGGTATAATCTATTAATCAGTCATTAAATATTGAAAGAAGGTACCGTATGTCTAATTATCCTATTCTTGAAACAGATCGGCTAATACTTAGAAAGATAAGAGAGGAGGATGCTGACTTTTTATTAGAACACTTTGGTAATCCTGAAGTCGTCCGATATTTTGGAATGTCCCCTATGAAGGAAAGAGAGTCCGCAATCGGTTTCATCGATTCATTTAAGGATGGATTTGAAAATAATACTGTGATGCGATGGGCCATTACAGACAAAGAAACGGGAAAAACGATGGGAACAGTTGGTTTTCATAATATATCGAATTCTTATAGGCGTTGTGAGGTAGGATACGATTTAAGTCCAGCTTTTTGGGGAAAAGGAATAATGCCAGAGGCACTTGCTATAGTAATTGATTTCTTATTTGAAAATAGACAAATGAATAGAGTTGGGGCAACAATCGTCAATCACAATGCAGCATCCTCCCGAGTGGTTGAAAAACTAGGATTCAAAAACGAAGGTTTACTTCGTCATTATATTATTCAAGAAGGTGAACTTCTTGATGCTTATATGTTTAGTATCCTTAAAGAAGAATGGGATCAACGGTAAAATAGGTTTAAACTATTGAATCTTTGGAAAGGATGGAAATCGACTATAATAATGGAGGTTTCTATCTTGAAAAAGAAATATGTTGGTGTCATGTTGGTGACTGCCTTTATACTACTAATGATTATCTTAAACCCAGGTCAGGATAAATATGTATCATGGGTTGCAGACCGACTTACTGAGGAAAAAGGTGTTCTCGTTAGTATTGGAGTAGATTACGTAGCAAAACCTATTATTTCATCCTCCACTACGAGAAAGGACTATTTCTTCTTTACCATTTACCATACAAATATATTGTCTGATAAAGATATCATCACACTTGGGATTATGAATCAATTTATCCCAATCAAAAGTATAGCATTTGAAAAATAACGAAGCTTATTAAAAAGCTTCGTTATTTTTTGTAGTAGAAAGGCATCGGGGACCCCGGTGCTACATTACTTCCTTTGATAAATTTGATGCCCATTCCCGTAGTATATATTTTTGAATTTTACCCGAAGCCGTCATCGGATACTCATCTACAAAGAAAATGTACTCTGGGATTTTATAATAAGCCAGCTTGCCTGTGCAATAATCACGAATAACTGTTTCTGAGAGAGACTGTCCCTCTTTAAGTACAATACACGCTGCAACCTTCTCGCCATATTTCTCGTCGGGGACACCAACGACTTGAACATCTAATATAGAAGGGTGTTGATAAAGAAACTCTTCAATTTCACGTGGGTAAATATTTTCCCCACCACGAATAATCATATCTTTTAATCTGCCGGTAATGGCAATATACCCTTCATCATCCATAGTGGCTAAATCACCAGTATGAAGCCAGCCATCCTCATCGATTGCTTCCATCGTTGCCTCAGGCATCTTATAATACCCTTTCATTATTAGATAGCCTTTTGTGCATAGTTCTCCTTGAACTCCCCTAGGTACTTCAAGACCTGTATTAGGGTCCACAACCTTCACATCTACAAACGGATGAGCTTTCCCGACAGAATTTACTCTTCTACTTATAGGGTCATCAGTAACAGTTTGGGTGATGACCGGAGATGCCTCTGTTTGTCCATAAGCAATCGTGATATCATTCATACCCATGTCATTCATAACTTTTTTCATGACTTCAATTGGGCAATTAGATCCCGCCATTATACCAGTACGTAACGAGGAAAGATCAAACTCATGAAAATTTGGGTGATTAAGCTCTGCGATAAACATGGTAGGTACACCATGTAATCCGGTACATCGTTCTTTTTCTACAACCTCAAGAACAAGTTTTGGGTCAAATTCGATTGTTGGTAGCATAGTGGCACCAACGGAAACACAAGCTAATACCCCTAATACACAACCGAAGCAATGAAAAAACGGAACAGGTATACATAGTCGATCCTCATTTGTTAACTTCATTGCTTGGGCAACTAGAAAACCATTGTTTACAATGTTGTGATGGGTAAGCATGACACCTTTTGGAAAACCAGTCGTTCCAGAGGTATATTGCATATTGATGACATCACTTGGATGTGTATCTTTTTCTCTTTCTAACAACTCTTCATCCGAAACGTTGTTTGAGAGCTTGAGCATTTCATTCCAATGCATCATTTCATACGGAGACGTTTCTTCCCCAATAAAGATGACATTTTTTAAATTGGGTAGTTTATGATTTGAAATACTTTTATGCGGATCTATGAGGTTTAAAATGGAAGCTATAATGTCTGTATAGGACGTTCCTTTAAAGCCATTAATACAGAAAAGTGTCGTACTGTCGGATTGCTTTAGGAGATACTCTAATTCACTCTCCTGATAGCTAGTATTCACTGTTACTAATACAGCGCCAATTCTAGCAGATGCAAATTGTAAAATGACCCACTCAGGTACATTTGTTGCCCATATTGCAAGGTGTTCCCCTTTTTTTATCCCAAGCCCTAACAATGCTTTCGCTACTTTAGTAGTTTCATCCCAAAACTCCTGATATGTATACCTAATTCCCTCTTTATAGTATACAAGGGCTTCCTTTTCAGCATTTGTATTTACTGCTTTTAATAAGAGGTTACCGATTGTTTCTTGTTTTAGTTGAATCATTTTCTTCCCCCTTTTAATAGAAAAGATTAAAATAGAATCTACAATGAATAATATGAAACAATACGTATTCTTATTATAAAATTAAGAGATTGAAATTTCAAAATATTTTAACAAAAGGTGATCTTCGATGAAACCTCAAATGACAAAGGCATACATAGCTCTAACTATTGGTGTTCTATCAGTGTCAGCATCAGCCATTTTCGTAAAGCTAGCAGGTGCTCCTTCCTCGATTACGGCTTTTTATCGATTGTTTTTTTCGATTTTGATTATGTTCCCACTTGTCTTTGTTAAGTATAAAAACGAATTAAAAAGAATCAATAGAAGGGAGTGGCTCTTTTCAATCATTGCTGGGGTATTTTTAGCCCTTCATTTCGTATTATGGTTTGAATCTTTGCGCTTTACTTCAATTGCAAGTTCGGTAGTGCTAGTTACAATGCAGCCCTTGTTTGCATTTATTGGAACATACTTATTTTTTCAAGAAAGATTTTCATTAAAGACAATTTTAAGTGGGACATTAGCCATTTCAGGAAGTGTGATTATCAGCTGGGGTGACTTTCGTATTAGTGGTTTGGCTCTATGGGGAGACATTCTAGCATTAGTAGCTTGCTTATTAGTGACGATTTATTTATTATTTGGACAACATGTTAGAAAGCAATTGTCGCTAATTACTTATACTTTTATTGTATACTCCGTAAGCACGATTACCTTATTTATTTATGCAGTATTAAGTGGGGATTCCTTTTTTGAATATGAAAATGAGCAGTGGTTTTATTTTGTACTTCTTGCCATTGTTCCAACTCTACTAGGGCATACATTATTTAATTATTCTTTAAAGTGGATAAGTACTTCTATTATTTCAGTAGCCATTTTATTTGAACCAATTGGAGCGTCCGTTTTAGCGTATTATGTGTTTCACGAGCTTCCATTAATTCATCAAATATTTGGTGGATTGATCGTTATTGTAGGAATTTGTTTATTTTTATTGTTTAAAAGGAAAGAGACCGTTAAAAAGGATAAAAAAAGACCTAGTGATCTTCACTAGGATAAATTAGAAGAAAAGGTATTGGCAAAGATGGCAAATATTAATCCCATAACAAAACAGAAGATCATTGTTCCACCGTTTACGAGACCACTTGCTCTACTGATGGTTATTGCTTCCTTATACCCAACTAAAAATAAGAAGACAGACATTAGAAATGATATAAGCATGGCGATTTCCATTAACATTATGAATCCTCCTACAACTGATTGTTCTATTAATAGTTATGATAGAGATAGTAGGAATATGATTATTTCTTCTATTAAAAGTTATTAACAGGCTATCAACAGAATTTGTTAATATACTAACAAGCCTGAATACTTTATCAACATATTATCCACAAAAATTGTTAAAAACCTGTGGATACAAGAAAAGATATTATAGACTAGGAAAAACAGGATATGAAAAACACCCCCTAATTCATATCTATGATAAGCAGGAGGTGTTTTCTATTATCTATTAATTTGTAAAGTTCTCTTAAATGAGGAAACGAGTAAAACAATGATAAAGGCTGGTAGCGTATATGATCCATATAAACGTATGAATAAATAACGACAGGAGTTCCTTCAAGGGGCATAATCTTCAAAAAAGACGCTTTCTACAATAAAATGAGCTAAAAGTCATAGTCCACTTGCCAAAATTGCACCTAAGAAGATATGAAGGATAGCCTCGATTTTAGGTTACGATCTGATGCTTCTTTACTATTATTCGTAAAGACTCCCGCAAATCTTAAAGTAGTAAAAGCAAAAATATAAACAATGAGTGCTTGTTGGCACTAGCAGATCCAAGCTTGCCCGGTAACAATTTGCAAAAACTCCATAAACTAATCCTTATAATAAATCACTTTTTAGGCTCCAGCGATATGCAATGGAGGAAAACAGGTATCATTGATAATGAAACACCTTGAGCCCGAATTTTAAACGAAACAAAATCTAGTATCAGTGCTAATGCTGAAAACAAAGCTCATAATGGACTCTGTCTACATCGCTTCCTCATCAAAAGACACATTCCTACGTTAGAATAATCTAACAGGTTCGAAGGGTCTGAATAGAAGTTCACTCTCAGCCATAAGCTCCCCTTGTGGTTTTAATTTCTATCCTATTACTACTTTACATATCACATGGATAGTTAACAAAAAAAGTTTAAGGGTTTTTGGTGTGTTTTTCCAACTTTTTTTTTATAAAGATACTTGCACAACCATTTATAACATGATATATTATTCTTCGTCGCCGCATTTTGGTGAGAACAATTGAAGATAAGCTTTAAAAAAACTTTTATAAAATTGTTGACACTCAAGAGCAAGACATGTTATATTGATAAAGTCGCTTTTGAGCGATGGACAAGTTCTTTGAAAACTAAACAGAACGTCAAGCGTGTTGGTTTTATAGACCAACGAGGTTATTTCATAGTAAATAACCATCAATAATTTTTAAAATCTACTATTGTAGATTGTCGGTGTTTTTGAGCAATCAAACATCTTGCCACGGTGGTAAGTGACTGTAATTCCCTAACGGGAACACATTC
>NZ_JBHUEM010000051.1:0-46960 GCF_042680805.1 Bacillus salitolerans
AAAATTACGATGATATTCTTTCAAAACGCAAGCGTACACCACTCATTACGTATGGTCATTATTTAAATGAACAAAAGAAAAAATACAAAAACGACCCGTTCAAAACGAGCAATTGGGCCTACGATGAGGAAAGTGATAGCTACACCTGTCCAAATCAGCAACCAGTTCAATTTAAATATCATTCGGTTCGCACGGATAAAACAGGATTCGAGCGTACGTTCAAAGTCTATGAGTGTGAGGACTGTACGGGCTGTCCACTTCTAAAAACTGTACGAAAGCGCAAGAAGGGAAAAATCGCCAACTCATGATTAATGAGAAATGGGAACAACAAAAAGAATATGTGAGAACGAAGCTTTCAGATGAAGAAACGGCTGCCATTTACCGCCAACGTAAAATGGACGTGGAGCCAGTTTTTGGATTCTTGAAGGCTAATTTAGGTTTCACTCGACTTTCAGTACGTGGAAAATTGAAAGTTGAAAACGAAATCGGCCTCGCATTAATGGCCGTGAATATACGAAAATATGCGGCAAGATGAGAAGGTCTTGTCCGCACATAACTGAAATCTAATGAAAAAAGTGAAATCGATGACACGATTTCACTTTTTTCATATAGAGAAGCTAGTTATGTCCCAGCCTCATTTCTTTATAGGGTCGTTTACTTCAATAAGGGAGCATTGTTTATTTATGGAATTATTTGGGTTTATGGGACATACCCTTCTACTAAAAGAGGAGTGATTGTGTGTTAAAAAAGATATTGATGATTGCTGGAATACTTATAGTAGGAATAACCATATTTAGTCTCTTAAATAAACCTTTAGAAGCCGATACTATTGTTGCAAATAAGGAGAACCAAAAGCCTTCAATTAGTAAAGAAGAAGATGAAGAAATATCAACAATGAAATTGGTAACCGAAAAGATTTATGAAAAATATGACACGTTGAAGTTTGTTGTGGGTACGTCTTCAAAGAAAGAGTTGAGAATTCAAGTTCAAGGGGACAAAAATGATTTTGATTCTATAAAAAATGACATTGAATTAATCGCCAAAGATGTAATTAATTCATCACCAATTAAAGAATTTAAAGTTATTGTCGAGTGGGTAGATATACCTGCTGTTAAAGGGAATATAAAAATAGAGAATAAAAACAAAGAACTGTCACTTTTAACACATACCTTGATGGTAGGCTTAAAACAATTCGATGTAATTGGGGATATTGGTACCGAATATCAAAAAAATATTACCATTCAAACATCATTAAAAGGAAACGGCGAAAAAGCACAGAAATCAGCTCTTGAAATTGAGGAGAAGGTAAATCAACTTTTAACATCAAAGGAACTAAGTTCAGTATCAAAAATTGAATCTTATAAGATAAGAATACTCAATACCGACGGTAAAGCTATAAATTAATTTTCAAACGGGGGGCATTTCTGCAACAGCAGCAGGAAAGCCTTTTGACTAACGAGCAGCTTTAGTTTAATATGGATAAGGAATTTGCAAAGTGGGAAACTAAAGGAAAAATGATAAGGTGGATGTTTTTGAATAAGATTATTGCCTTTCTAATTTGTTTTACTTTAGTAATTCCAACATCAGCTTACGCAAATCTTCCTACAAAGACTAAAGCAACAAGAGAGAATTTATTAGAGGATGCCGTGATAGATCTTTTACAACCACAAATGTATGAAGGTGTTCAAAAACATTATGGAACTACAAAACAAATAGCTTTCCATTGTTTAAGGGTTATTGAAATAAAAAAACTTGATCATCCTGGGTCTTGGCTATTTGAAGCTACTCTTGAAGGTGTAACTTATACAGGAGCCCATAACTCTCTTGATACTATTACAGTAACTGTTAAAAAGGATTGGGAAGACTTGAAATGGGTTTTAAAAGATTTTAAGGTCAGTTCAGTAAAGAAAAATCTAGAATGTAGAAGTCCAGCATAAACTTTATAAAAATGCTGCATTAATCCAAAGAGGATTAATGCTTTTTTGTGGAATTCTTGAACGGAAAATTGTGGAGTTTAATTTAACTACAGGGTTTTGTTTTATGAAAGTCAATTTGGAATTTAGTTTTAATCAGAGGGTAAGATACATACAAACTACTTCCAAAGGTGGCGATTACCACGAAAAAGTTAGTCTGGACAGTCACAATATATATAATGTTTACTGGATTATTTTCATCAACACAATTAGCAGTCGCAAGTTTTAAACCAACAATAAATGCACACGAAGTTTTATCCATTCAAGTAAACCGTTTAAACGGAGGGACTCGTAAATTTAAGTTTAGCGACGGATATGAAGAAGTAATTATAGGTAGGGTAGTAAAATGGATAAACACATCAAGTTCTACTGAAGGACCAACTGATTTAAAACTAGATAACACTCCCATCTCTAAATTAAAAATAAAAATGAAAAATGGGGAAGTTGCAACTATTGAACCTGCCTATAACTGTATATCTGAAAAACAAGCGAAAAAATGCACAATAGCAGATGGAGAGGTCATATATACCAAAAATAAAATGAAAGTTAGATTGAAATCATTAGAACTGTTTGATTGGATTTTAGTGGCATGGAAGTTTGAAAGTGTTGGTGCATCAAAAGATGAGTTGCTTGAAGAAACCTTATATACAAGATATTTTACCTATCTGGACAAATCTTATTTAGATTTTATTATGTGTCCTAAAATAGATAAAGTTGAAAGAATTAGTGGTGATACAAGGAGACATACCATCCATGCAAGTGCATTAAATTATAGTGCACATTACGGTGAAGAACCCTATGACAGAATTCATATTACATTGACCGATACTCCAGAAGATGGTGTTAATATAAACCAAGTTAAAATTGAAAAAGGTATTTCTGGAGAAGAAAGTCGTATCCAATGTAGACGAGAGGATTAAAGATTATTTTGCTAAACGGGTGCAAAAGCTTAACAATGGGGTTATCGAATGTGGCAGCTCTTATTCCGTAAAGGAGCAGGTTAAGAAAAAGTTGAAGTAATCTGGAGGACCAATGAATTGGAACCATTTTCTATAGGATTACTAATTATACTTACACCGTTAATCATATTAGGGGTTATTAAGGCTGATAGGGATATTAAGATTTTTGGTTATATGTTAATTCCAGCGTGCCTAGGTCAAGTATTAGCGATGGAATTTAACATTTCATATTTCTTTTTTATAGGATATGGCTTGTTTATTTTGATGTTCATATTTGGGACAATTAATATTTATAGAAAAGGAAATGAAACCTTAAGAGAAAGTCTTAGAAATGTTTTATGGGTATTGTTAATGGTTTTAGGAGGTTTTGCAATTCTTGTCCTTATACTAAAATTAATATAAGAAAAAATTGCAAAGGCTATTTCGCTGAATGTGAAACGGGTTTAGTAATATTATAACTATAAGAAATAATTTATTAAGCTAAAGGGTAGCGATTGCTGAACAAGCAGCAGTCGCCCCAGAATAGTTAACGATGTACAATAAGATACTATCAATGATTATAAAAGTAAGGAGGATATGGTTGCATACTTTATACACTTCAATTTCTTTTGAAACTTGGAGCATTTTGCTGTTCGTAGTAAGCACAATAATTCTAGGTGTAAATATATTAAAAAAACCTCAATTCAAAGGTATGTTGATTTTTTCATTAATCTTTTTCTATTGTCTTTCACTAATTGCATTTTCACATGGTAGAGTTTCTCAAGATGTAATGAAGTTAATTGATATTATACATGTAATCATATGGATTATTTGAAGTGGAACACTGGATTTCGATGCAGTAGCTCCTATTAATTCAACGGTATAAAATTTTCCTTTACTTAAATTGTTAACATCTGTAAAATTAAAACAAATTAAACAAATGCAATGAAGAGAAGAGTAGATAAACCTTATTCTTTCCAGAGAGCTCCGTTTTGCTGAAAAGGAGTAAGAATAGGTTATTGAACCAAGACTCTGAGCATCACATTGGAACCAATTGGGGATGGTGTGGCGGGTGCTCCCGTTACAGAGCTAAGGTATAAAATTGTACCTGATAAGATCAATATGGCGACATATTAATAAACTGGGGTGGCACCACGAAGATATAATCTCGTCCTCAAGACTTCATAGTCTTGGGGGTGGGATTTTTTTATTTTTGCATTTTTATAAAGGTGTTTGTCTTAACGAATAAGTATTGGGGGGAGTATATTGAATTTAAAGAATAGGCTTGCATCATGGAAATATCCATCAATCTTGTTAGTTGGAATTGGATTCTCAAATATCGGGGAATGGATCTATTTTATAGCCCTTAATTTAATTGTATTGGACATGACTGGTTCAGCTTTAGCTGTATCTGGTTTATACATCATTAAGCCATTAGCTACTTTATGTACGAACTTTTGGGCGGGAAGTCTAATAGATCGTTACAACAAAAGAAAGCTTATGGTTTTACTAGATATTATCAGGGCAATATTTATAGCCTTACTGCCATTATTTTCAGCAATATCTATAATCTATTTAATTGTATTTATTATTAATATAGCAAGTTCAATGTTTGGTCCAACCTCTATGACTTATATAACAAAATTAATTCCACAAGAACAACGGAAACAATTTAATTCTCTTCATAGCCTTATTACATCTGGTGCATTTTTAATAGGTCCAGCGGTAGCAGGAATGTTATTTTTAATTGGAACTCCAATATTTGCAATCTATATTAATGCTATTGCTTTACTCGTATCAGGTGTAATTACATTAGTTATGCCAGATATAGAGAAACAATCAACTTTCTCTTCTTCTAATAATAAAATCTCGTTGAAAGTAATTAGAAAGGATTTGTCAGCAGTATTTGAGTATAGCAGAGGGAACAAATATGTTATGATGATTTACTTATTGTTTAGTGGTGTTATGGTCATAATGGCAAGTGCTGTGGATTCCCTTGAAGCAGCTTTTGCTAAGGATGTGCTATCTTTGGCGGATAGTGAGTATGGTTTCTTAGTAACAATTGCTGGAGCAGGTATTGCTTTTGGTGCTTTAATTAACTCGTTATTTGTAAATAAAATTCACACCTCTGTTTTAATAGGTCTTGGTACTCTCCTAGTTTCAACGGGGTATATAATATATGCATTTTCAAGTACATTCTCCGTTGCAGCGATAGGATTTTTTACTCTTGCTTTTTTTATCGCTTATGCTAACACAGGTTTTCTAACCTTTTATCAGAACAATATTCCTGTTGATGTAATGGGGAGAATTGGAAGTGTTTATAGTCTAATTCAAGCTACTTTAGTTATAATAGCAACCAGCATTATGGGGATTGCTGCCCAGATAGCCTCCATTCAAGTGGTTGTTATTATAGGTGTTTTAGTCATGATGAGTTTATCCATTTTATTATTAATTATTTCATTATTCCCTTCAAGAAGTCATATTTTCCAATCTGAACCGATTGGAACTAAGGAAGCGTGAGTCCAAGAAGGATTATTGATTATCTAAGTTGAATTTATTAAGCTAACAGGCAGTATGTACTAATTAAGGACGTGATTATTCGGAAGTTGTTGATAAAAAACTTGTTGAATCAGTTATTAGATACCTTTGCATAAATGGAGAAATAAACGGGGTTAGATTTGGACCAACCTTACAAATCCTGTTATCTGGTATAGACGAACATAGAAAGGGTATAAAAGGACAAATTTACTTAAATGTAGAATCAAGATGGTGTATCTATGATGAATTGCCTAATGATTTTCCTATAAAAGATACTGATGTTGAAGAAATGGATAGAATTAAGGAGTTAGAAATATTAAACGAATTAAGTTATTCAGAAATTGTTGAACTAGGGTTAGGAGATACTATTCCTCACTTGATTTTTTCTTTAAAAATGGGAAATCTCTATTCGTTCATGGACATGATGATCAATATGAATCATGCCAAATGGGAGTTGCCTTTCAAGAGGGGAATACATGGTTAGTGGTTGCTTGTCCAGACGATGAAATTGCTGTATGGTGTCCAGATTCTTTTATTAAAAAGTTATAAAGGTAATGGGGTTTTATTCAAGTAACGGGGACGAATGTTGTTAACACTATGGGATCAGCTGCAGCTGATCCTTCTTTTTTAAAGGATTGGATATTTAATAAACAAGCGGTGGGGGTTATCGAGGTAGATACTTCTAAATCGTAAAAGTTCTCGTAGGCAAACAGGCTTTCTTGTCGACACTTAGACATATAGATTCATTAAATTGGAGGAAAAAACGATGGCAGAAGTTTTGTTGTTACACCATGTTTTAAAAGTGAATGTTATTTAAGTATAGGGGGGGCGCGCGACAAGTTTCTGTGATAAGCGCTTCAAGCGTGAAAACACAGGGAATTTACTAGATGAATTCTAACTTTACAAGGGAGGGTAGGACTGAAGGAACCATGCTTCCCGAAACTATCCCATCAATGCTCCTGCGTGCGTTAGGATTAATAGGTCATAGGGTGCGAAGCACCATACCGCGATTCACCAAACAGACGAAAAGGCTTCAAACGCTTACCTATTGCAAACTAGAATGGGACGATCGTCAATGAGACGACCTTTCTCTTTTGGCTTTTACAAGGTTAATTGGAATTTTATGTTGAAATTGTTATATATAAAATTATGATGTACCTTTGAACCGTTTAGTTGAAAATACGAGGGGGATAAAAGTGAATAAAAGTATAATATTACTTTTTGTTCTAATGTTTTTAGCCGGTTGTGTGAGTTTTGGTATTGAAGAGGAAGAGTCCTTTGTATTTTCCTACACTCGTAACTCCATAGTAGATGAGAATAAAGAGAGGGTAAATAACTGGTTAAACAATGTAAAAAAAGAAGTGAAAATTCATAGTCTTGGTACAATAAATGGGTATGAATATTTTTATGCCAGAGGTTTTAATGATGTTTTAGTAACATACCTGTTAGAGAAAAAACAAGAAAATCAATTTAGTCTTCTTAGAGCAAATTTTAAAAAAGGAAATGAAGACGATGAGATTTTAATTGAAGTTAAGTATAACCCCTCGCTTTGTTGTGACGGTACAGTAATAGATGATAGTTATACTGGCAAAGGACTAATACAATAAAAATTTAATTTTTACAAACAGGTGGGAGTATGGAATAAGAACAGACACTGATCCAAGCTGGATTTGTGCCTTTTACTGTTGCCGTGCCAAGGCAAGCCGTTAAGTGCTAACTGGTGAAAGTCCAGTCTAGGTAAGAACCAAGTCGCCTAGTAGCTAACAGGTATTGAACAAGGACGTATCACTTAAAGGGGGAAGAAAAATGGGTTGGATAATCATTGCTTCTGTTGCATATCTTCCGATTATATATAGGATTCATAGACGGTTAGATTATTTAGAAAAAGAAGTGAAAAGGTTAAAAGGAGAAAAGGATTACTGAACGTAACGGCTACCTGTCTTATTTCAGAAACTGGAAGTTTACCTTAAGAAGAGAGTTTGAGAACAAGCACTAAAACTCAAACAACAAATATCAGGGGGGAAGTAATTGGATATACATATTAGAGAAGCTACCAAAAATGATTATGATGTGGTTCATCAAATACAAAAACAAGTTCACGCGATTCATACAAAGGGAAGACCAGACCATTATAAAATGACTGATACAACGTTAGACAAGGAGTATTTCAACAACTTGATAGATGGAGAAAATACAAAGGTATTCTTGCTAGAAGTAGACCAACCAATCGCTTATACAATAATTACTATAAAAAATACAAAGGAAAGACCCATTCTAATTCCAAAGAAAGTTGTCTATATGGACGATTTTGGTGTCGATATGAAGTACAGAGGAAAAGGCTTCGGGAAAATATTCTTTGCAAAAATATTAGAGTACGCAAAGGGTATAGAAGCAGATTCATTAGAATTAGGGGTGTGGGAGTTTAACGAAAATGCTATAAAATTTTATGAATCAATGAATTTAAAGACAAAAATGAGACAGATGGAAATAGATTTATAAAACTCTCCTTGTTCTATTATGGGGCTCTACTGCAAGATGAAGTAGAGCCTTTAATTTTTATAACACTAAAAAGAAAAATAATGTTAATGCTATTTCCATTAAGTAAAGATTAGTTGACTAGTAGAGAAGGGATTAAGAGAATATAAAAATTGTCCTATTGTCCGTATTAATCGTACTTATGGACACAGTGGTAACGACAAGTTGTTCTGAGGTAGATAAGAAAGGAGAAAATATCCTTATTGTGAGGAACACAAGGAAGAAATCACTCCAATCTAGGCACCAATTTACGGAAGAGATAACTGAAATCATACTCATTAAAAAAATTTAAAACGATGACTGTTTTTTTAAACATAAAACGTCTTTAAAATGACAGGAGGTTGAAGATGAAGGTTGCATTTTAATATCAATACATTGTGAAAATGAAGCCTATGCCGAGTTAGTCAACTTAAATTCAAAACTCGTTTATAGGTAGCGCTAAATAAACTGAGGGGTTCCTATCTCAATGAGATTGGCGCACATGAGGTGTTTGTAAAGGCATGTAAAAAATAACATAATATGGAGGCATGTAGATGGAAGCAAAAATTGTAACGAAGAAAGAACTAAAACTAATAGGCAAGAAAGTTGTCGCGCCTGTTTCAAATCTTGGTAAAGAAGTTCCTCAAGCACAAAACATAGTGAGAACCAGTGAAATTCCTTTTCGCATTGAACCAAAAGGAATTATGGGAATTGGAAGCGTAAGGGATATTGTTGAGGACACCGAAATACATACAATATATATTGGTTCAGAAGTAAGTCATATAACAGAAGTTCCTAAGGGTTTTGAAGAACTAACTATTCCCGAGCAAAAATATGTTTCCTATACGTATATGGGGCCGATGGTGGATTGCTGGAAGGTGTATGGTGAGCTGTTTAACTGGATTGAAAAATCAGGTTATCAGATAAACCTAGACTCCTATTCAATTGAACATTATGACGAAAACCACAACTGGGACGATAAGCATACTCATGATAATCATTTGCACATCTATATTCCTATCCAATAATTTGCATAAACTGCTCGAAAGAAGGACAGCCCTCTTTTGAGCATGTTTTGATACAGAAATAACCGGAGCACCCATAGCTTTGATAAATCAACATACACAAAATGCTTAATACGATATTCATAATTTCGAAAGTAAATGGAATTCTCCGCTTTTAATAATGTGGAATCGTAATGGGTGATTACAATTTTGAGCATTTTTTAAAATGGGAAGAAAACTGAGCTAATAGTAAGCTAAACCAGCTAATAGTAAAATTTATCAACTATCCTGCCCCATTTGTTGAAGGAAAAATAATAAGTTAGAAACATACAAGCAGTGATTAAAATATGTTTACTCTTAGCTTATTGGCTTTTTTAGATCATTAGCATCTTATGAATAGAAAGAATAGAATAAGAAAAATTGAGTGGAAAATTCCAATATGGTTTAACAAAATGTCTGACGAATGGGAGAGTGGGAATATGCAAGATAGACTTTTAATAGGAGATAAATTGATTCAATGGGGTTCTTTAAGAGAATCACAAGATAGAAAAGATGTTATATTAATAAAAAATGGAATTGTAAAGAATGTAGGCACAACATATGAAAAAATAAGTTACCTATCAAACGATGGGTTTGAGTTTATACAAAGAGAACAAGTCCTTACTTCTGATGTATTGGGGGATAGAAAAGGAATAACCGTTGTAGAGAAAAATTCCTTTAAACCAATATCTTATACAAGTTATTCAAATGGAAAGGTGGATATTAAAACTATATATTTCGATGAGAAGGTACAAATCACAAAAAAATCTCAAGAAAAGTACATATACTTAACAGATAAAGAAGTTTTTGATTCATTTTCAGTTGAAATGATTCTTAGAGTTTTACCTTTAGAAGTTGGTTATATGGCTTCTCTTAATGCATTTAAAACACCTATTGAATCAGAAATAAAAATAACCGTTGAAGTAGTCGGTAAAGAACTTATTAATAATGGAGAAGATATATTACTAGATTCATGGAAATTAAAGACATACTTTGGAGAAACATTTCAGTATTATTGGGTTAGTGAAAAGTCAAAAGAATTACTAAAACAATCGTCGCAAATTGAAGATGGTGTATTTTTGGAATTTATAAGATGAAAAAGAATTCTACAAAATTAGGTCTTTAAATCATGAATTGGAGATGCTGTATACAGTTTTTTGTTGAACTAATTAGTAGCATTTGTTTAATTGAAAAAGTGATCAGCGATGCATGTCTTGTTTTTATAGGTGCGTAGTGGGATAAAGACTCTTCGGTCATTATGCTTTGTAATTATGTAAAAGCCCTTGGGAGGAATAAAAACTTGAATATAGAAATATCGAGCTTTACTGATAGAACAATCAAAGCCATTGATGTTATGAAGTTATATAATGATGTAGGTTGGTGGGAGGAAAGACAAGAACAAGATATTGAAGATATGTTGAACAAAGTACAATCAGTGGGTGCGTGGCAAGACGATACTCTTATTGGTTTTGCAAGAGCTGTTACAGATGGGAAATTTAGAGCGTATATTGAAGATGTGGTTATACATAGTTCATATCGTAAGGAAGGTATAGGTGAAAAGCTGGTATCAAAATTGTTAGATGAGCTTTCCCATATTGATATAATTAGTTTGTTTTGTGAAGAATATTTAATACCTTTTTATGAAATAAACAGTTTTAAATACAGCAAAACACAACTTGTAATGCATAGAAAATAATTGTTTCCACAATATCCTCTCTTGAACTTTATGAAAATAAACTTCTCTAACTGATAAAAAAGGAAATACCAAAGAAGGTCTACCTCAATTCGTTTTTTTAAAATGGAACATTGGTGTTTTTTACAATAAGTAACTTAGATTAATGATAATCACACAATTGTTAATTTTTCCTAATTAATAGTTCAATGCTTTTATTCAAGTATTATTAATCGTACAAGATAGGTTCGGAATTTTGTTCTGAGGGTTGTTCATTTGGCGATAAAAACATAAATGAGCGGGTAGAGAAAGAAGTATTGAAGAAAAAGGGATACACTGAATCAATTATTTTTAAGTTGCAAAAAGCACTCTCATCCAAAATAAACGGATGTAGAGTGCTTGTCTTTTTTATTCTATTTGATAAATAACTCTTATTCTTCCTCAATCTTAAATCTTTGAACGTCTTTTTCAAGGGCTTCACTAAACTCTCTTAATTGCTCAGCTGAACTCGTTACAATACCAAATGCGGTGACTTGTTCTTCTGAGGAAGAGCTAACTTGTTCACATGCAGCGGCTGACTGCTGGGACATGGCGGCTATTCCGTGAACATAGGTGATGACTTCATTCTTGCTTTCATAAATATTATTGATTTCTTTTCCAATTTGTTCAATGGAATTGGAAATGTTCGTAAACACATCTGAAATTGTATGGAAGGAGCCTACACTTTCAGTTACGATTTTACTTTGATTTTTCTGATTTTCTTTTGTAATTTCTACTTCTTGTACTGTTTTAGCAGATTGATCTAATATATTGATGATTGTATTTTTAATTTTTTCAGTTGCCTGCCTAGATTCATCTGCTAATTTTCTAACTTCTTCTGCCACAACGGCAAATCCTCTGCCGTGTTCTCCTGCTCGCGCAGCTTCAATACTAGCATTAAGAGCTAGTAAGTTCGTTTGATCGGAAATTTCAGTAATAGAATGAATCACTGTATTAATATCTCTGATCTTTTTATCTAAATCAATAATAGCATCACCAACAGTACTTAAATTTTGAGATGATGCTTCAAACGATTCATTAAGTTCCTGCATTTTATTAACACCACTTAGATTCGCTTCATCCGATTTAATGGATAGCTCCTTTATTGATAAAATTTGTTTACTTACTTCATCAACTTGCTTAGAAAGAGTAGTAATTAACGAATTTGTATTATCCGCTTCTGATGCTGTTTGAGATGCACCTGATGCAATTTCACCTATCGCCTTCGAAACTTCTTCACTTGATGCCATTGTTTCTTCTGCAACTGCACTTAGATTTTCAGATGAATCTTTTACTAGCTTAGTAGAATTTTTAACATTTAAGAGTATCTCCCTCATGTTATTCACCATGTCTTGAAAATGTATAGATAGCTGGCCTATTTCATCTTTCGAATAGTTTGTAATCGTAGTAGTTAAGTCACCTTTAGCAATCTCCGTAGTCTTATCTTTAAGATAAAGAAGAGGACGAGTAATACTTCTTGTTGCGAAATAACCAGCTCCTATCGCTAACACTAACGCAATCAAGCTTATTATAAACATTTGATTTTTTAATTTATTTACCGGTGCAAAAATAACTTCTGTAGGTTCATAGACAAGTAATCCCCAGCCTAAACCTTCAAAGTCGCCATAGCCGTCACTTTTTGCATAACCTATGATTGCGTCCTCACCAGCAGCAGTAGTTCCCGCTGCATAACCGATAGTACCTTTTTCATACGCAAGGAAGTCTTTAGCGATTCCTGAAGAATTGCTTACGTTTTCTTGCAGTACAACATCACGATTATGTCCACTCGTTGTATCTGCAAAAACTAAGCCATCATTGAGGATTAATTTTACTTGGGCTGATTGATTTAACGTCGTTATTTTATCTACAATTTCCCATACTAGTTCAATATTCAAATTGGCTTGTATCGCACCAATTGAAGCTCCATTTTCATTTTTAATTGGCATACATATTGACATAGAATGAATACCTAAGTCTTCATCGAAGGAGATATCCTTAAAAGTCAATCCCTTTTCCATTGTGTCATGAAACCATTGTTCATCATGCTGAACAAAGTCAGAAGCGCCGTCTGTTGTAAGTTCCACAATAAAACCATGCTTGTCCATTACTGCGAAATCTGTAAAATACCCTGTTTTTTCTAACTGATCGATAAGATGGTCTTGAAGATGAGGGATTCCCATTTTTTTTGTAGCACTTTGCTTTTCTTCTGCTTCTTTTGCTGTTAATAAATCAAGGCCTTTTTGTGAAGCAATGGTTGCAGATTCTTTTACAGAGTCAACAATGGTCGGTGAACTACTTAGTACTTCAACATCCTTGATTCTCTCAAAAAGGACCCTATCGATTTCTTCCATATTTGTTTCTGCTATGGCCTTTGTTTTTGCGCTTACTTCCTTTTCTAAGGATGATACTGAATTGTTGTACGTAAAAATTCCATTAATGATAATAGGTAATAGTGCAACAAGTACAAAATAAATAGTTAGCTTTGTCTTGATAGACTTATTCACATTTAAAAAATTTCTAATCTTAGACATATGTACTTTCCTCCTGTTCATAAATATCTTGGTTCTATACTTGCCAAACAATTCATTTGTACACCCTTACCCTCCAATATAGTAGAAGTATTTTATTAAAAGAGCACTCTCCATTCCTCCAAGCTGAAAAGAAGAGTGCTAGCTTTATCAAAATCTATTAATTCCTTAAATTTACAGTAAAAAAGAACTAGTTTTTGGAAAATGGATTAGAAAAACGTAGTAGTATTTTACTATTCATAGTATAGCAAACGTCCTCGAATGCTGACAATAGTGAAAATGTGAATAATAGTGAAACAATCGATATTTTGGGGATAGGGACTTAAGATCTAGGTATTTAGATGTGAAGTAAAAAGGTTGAACAGAGAAAAATACTGAATTGATTGTGAAACGTGAGTAGAATAAAATTATTAATGGAATAATTTTGGATAATGTTACAGCTTATGGAGGCAATTCCTTAATAAGGGAAGGGGACTTAATCTTGCTTTAATTTTTATTTATTTAGTTATTCATGCTATTTACACGGGGAAAAGGCTAAAATTTATAGTTAGACAAATTGGGTCAAGATAGTAGGGAGAATTAATTCACCTCGAAAATTCATTTTATCCAACCATTCTTTAATTAGTTTAGCTGCAGTACCTCCTTTTCTTATGGAACAAACGAAGCAGGATTGTTCAATATAAAGATTAAATTTATCTCAAGGGGGAATTTTATTATGGTATTAGATTTGAAAGATAATAAAAAGGCATTTATTCGACCATATGAAGAAAAAGATTTTAATAAAATACAAGGTTTAAACAAAGAAGAGGGATGGACTAATTTAGTAGATAATCACTTGAACACAAAGGAAGCATGGAAAAATTCAAATGTAGTATATGTTATTGAAACAGAGAGTCAAGAATTAATTGGGTATATAAGAGGCCTTAGTGATACTTTTATAAGCTTATTTATTTGTGAATTACTAATTGATAAAAAGTATAGGGGATTAGGATTAGGAAAAGAATTACTCCACTATGTACACAATATATATCCGAACACAAGGATTGAATTACTTGCAAATAGTTCATCTCGTTCATTTTATGAAGGTCTGGGTTTTCGTGCCTTTTATGGATTCAGGAAATCAAGCCAAGAATAAGGTTTATCTAATGGAGGCGAGTGCTCAATATTAATTAGAAGGTGAGTAGATGGACCAGATAAGGATTAAAGTGAATAACAAGAGTTTATATATTAACAATAGCAACAACATAGTGGGTGAAATATACATCGAAAAGAACGGATACATTTTCTTCCCAAAAGAAAAGTGGACTGACTTTGTTGTTGTAATACTTTCATGGTGGAACGAAAAACTTAGGTATTTTAAGTATGGAAATATCGGAGAAAGAATAGAGTTTGATTTTATGGAAGGATCTCTTTTGTTGAGATTGGAAAAGCTAAACCATCACGAAGTCAATATAAAAGGAATAAAGAGGAATTTGATTAACGAAGAAGTGTTATTTGAAGCTGAAACGCTTTTTAATGATTTAAAAAAGAGCTTAGTAACAGTTTCGAATTCTGTTATTGGTCATGCAAAATTAAAGGGTTGGGAAACTAATGAGTTAGCAGAACTTAAAAATCAGGCGAAATCCCTATTACATTAAAGGGCGCTAATCATTAAGAAGGAGATGGCTATCACAAAACCAATGGTATAGCTGGATTTGCAAGATTAGGACACGGTAAGGTTCTAGCCGATAACATAGAAACAATGGATGAAAATGAAGTGATTATATATGAGTTTCCTACAGGTAGTTAGTATGCTTACTCAAAAAAGAATAAAACTATTCGACCGTTGAATAAGTCTGTGCTAAAAGTTTAGTTACAATACCTATTCCATTAAAGAAATATCAAGAACAAATTGTAAATAGATATAAAGACTTGTCACCTCCTGGATATGGTGGGGGAGAAAATGCCGAAAACAATGAGAATAGTATTATAACTAAGTCGATGATTATTGCAGGCATTTCTGTTTTGTTGGCAGCATTAATAATATTTGTTAGACGGAATAAAATTTATTTTAAAACGAGGGATCATTAAGGCAATAGTGCAGCTACATATCAAAAGATATTCAACTACTATGTATAAGTTTGTGATGAAATGTACTAAAACATTGGTTGGGGGCTATCTTGAACAAGATAAAGTGATCAGCTGATGCTGTTCCTTTTGTTTTTTTAGGGTCGTTTAGTGAAAGAAGGGAGAGTATGAAAATGGTGAATGCCAGCCTTGAAACATAAAATAATTACCCTTCCCCTAAAATCAAATAATTTTGGGGTCCATATAGATAAGCAGGATTAGTTTTTTAAATCCTGCTCCTAATTTATTGCACCACTTTTTAAGTCGACTTCCTTTTTGGGTTTATCAAATATTCTTATCAATCCTATTGTTAATCTTACAATCCAAAATGAAAAAGTTAATGTGTAAAAAGAAATAAACCAGCTCCAATTTCCTTTATATTTAAGTAGCTTAGTGTTCTTTTCAATCCAAATTTCTATGACTATAATTGGTACACTTATATAAAAAGCTTTTAACATAATGTTTAAAATGTTTTTTGTACCATATGTTATTTGGTTATAAATTACACAAGCAATTGGAAAAAGAACCATATCAAATGCCAGGTTAACTTTAAATATTTTCGGAAGTAATCGAACAGGATATGAAACTTGCCCATATTTAACTACAAAAGAATCAAAGAAAATTGAATAGACCGCTTTTAATAAAAAAACTAACATCCATTCTTTTCGAGGTTGTTTTTTGAAGAAAATAGGTAAAAAAATCAATCCTAGAAATGTAAGTGTTCTTAAAATTTTAAGTTCACGCAAAAAAACACATCCTCCTTTCTGATTTAGGATGTGTTTTTTTTTGTATTAAATTCATATTACCCAATACCTTGCACGAGAATCTTACTAAATATCTTGCTAAAGCTTGACAGGATCAAGTCCCAAGGGGGGCGACATTCTACCCCGACTACCGTTAGTATAAGACCATATAAAAATAGATCAACCAGAAAATTCTGGCGAACCTTATATTACGAACAGGGGCATAAGTTTAACAAGGCGAACATTAAATTGATCGTCTTTTTCTTATTTGAAACTCAGGGTAAAAGTTTGAGGGTACAGAGTGGAACAGGGGGGTTCGATTTGGTAACGCTATTTTGTTGAAAATTGGTTATTAAAAAGAGAAAACAGGTATAATTGGACTCATACAGGAGTATTAATCCTTTATTTGAAGTGAAAAGAGGTGAGTGTAAATGGGTAAATTTGGATTATTTGGAAAGCTTATAGCAAAAGATGGCGAACGTGAAACATTAGTAAATATTCTTTTGGAAGCAGCAGAATCAATGGAAAATCTAGATGAGTGCGAAGTATATCTTGTTAATGTTTCTAGCGATGAACCTAATTCTGTGTTTGTTTATGAGGTATGGAAGGACGAGAATGCACATAAAGCCTCTTTATCATTGGAAGTAACTCAAACATTGATACAGCGGGCGAAACCTATTATTGCTGGAATGGAAAGGATTTCTACGTTGTTGCCAATAGGAGGCAAGTCTTTTACATAACTACCTTCTTATTAACGTAACGGGGCGATTGCTAAAAAGAGCAGTCGCTTTTGTGCTATTGAAGGGTTAGTTGAAAAACACTATGAAAAATATATTTGTTAATAAAAGATATATTAAGAAGGAATCAATATTGTCTTATGAAAACAACCACTCAAATAGACATAATAAATAAATTGAAAAATGTAATGAATGGAACGATTATTAGAAATGAATTTAGTCTTTGGGGATATCGGTGGGTAGAGAACTTCGACAGTAGAAATCTATTACTTCGAATGAAGATGAAATACATAATTACCTTGTCTTTCTTCTGCCAATTGAACTTAGAAGCGAGGCAGTAATAACAGAATGGATTGAAAGATAGATAGAGGGCATCCACATTCTCTTTGAAGACTAGAATCCTTAGGCTATACCGTTTCACTGTCAGAACCTAAGGTATCATGATCCAGTCCAAACTTGTTATCTAATAACCTACAAATCAGAAGCTCCTATTAAAAATGTATTGTTCTCTGTTGTTTAAAAATCATCTTCGCCTTAGGCTACGTTTTTTCTTTCCGTGTTAATGGATAATAGACGATATGTTACATCATATGAGCGACTATAATTCCTGCTCTCTTTTTACCTTTTCGTGCAGCTGTTCGACGATAGAGTGCACCTAGGTAGTATTTGAACCTTAAAGTAGAATCAGTAGTGCAGGTTCGAGTACAACATTTTCATTTGTCTGTGGTAATGCGTTGATTTTTGCACTTTTTAGGTGACTATTGGGGGCTCCAGAGATAATGTCAGGCGCTGGTCCAGGAGGATTAGAGCCTGTACATGTTGAATTAACTGGCAGGATAGTTGAGGAACGATTTATTATTAGGGCATATTGGTGGGGGATTGGGTTTAATGAATAAGATTATGCTCTTATTTTTAATGATAAGTATACTTCTAATTACTGCAAGTTGTTCAGGGAACAACTTAGAAGGAACTAAACCACCAATTCCTGTTGTTGCAATAGAGTCGGTTAAAATTCCTGTTGTAAGGGGAGGGTATTGTTGGTTTGAGTGTGCTGATGCTCCTGGTATTCCAGAGAGTGTTGAAAGAAAAGAACCAAAAGTAGTTGCAAAAAATGCTGGTATTAACATTACTTTTAATTACGAACCAAAACCGAGTAATATTCAAATAACTCGAATGAAAATAGGCGAAGAAGAATTGTATAACCAGTCATTGACAGTACCTTCTGAACAAGGAGTGTACTATTATGAAATAAATGCAAGATGGAACTATGATGATTTAAATGCTGACTCGTCCTACGCTTTTGTTATTGTAGTCAAATAGTGCATTAAAGGTCTATGTAATGTACATTTGATTTATTACACTTAAGAGTAAACGAGTTAATAGCTTGTCAACATTTAATAAAAGGACTAATAGAGTTCTTGAGAGAATGTGTCCAAGTAAACTCTATTTAAAAGTGTGCAGATAGCTATGCTTTAATGGATAAGAATGTATCTCTTTGTTAATACCGACTCACACACCTCGTTTGAGCAATACCCATTCTGAAGCGTTCCGTAACAAATATAGCTGAATATAAAGAGAATATTTTCGCAGTGCAGCTTAGAAGCTTTATAGAATAAATGGTTTTTAGGAGAAATAACGACGATATCTCGGAATTAAATGAAAATTCAAATTTGATAGAAATTGTTTGATTTATCAACTAATTCTCCCATTAATAGAATGGAAGTCCTATAATGGTAGAGTATGAAGAAAAGTTTGTTCATGTTACGTGAACAATTCATTTTGGGGGATATTAAATATGATAGATGTTAAAGTTCGATTGGAAAAAGACTTTATCGGTACGAAGGAAGTGCCGATTGATGCATATTACGGGATTCAAACATTACGTGCAGTAGAAAACTTTCCTATTACAGGGTATCGAATTCATGAAGAATTAATAAAGGCGATGGCCATGGTAAAGAAGGCAGCTGCCCTCGCAAATATGGACATAGGTAGACTTTATCCGGGGTTAGGGGAAGTGATTGTAAAAGCTGCTGATGAAATCATTGAAGGAAAATGGCATGATCAGTTTATTGTAGACCCCATTCAAGGCGGGGCAGGTACTTCAATCAATATGAATACGAATGAAGTCATTGCCAATCGAGCATTAGAACTACTTGGTAAGGAAAAAGGTGATTACTTTCAACTTAGTCCTAATACACATGTAAACATGGCACAATCTACAAACGATTCATTTCCTACAGCGATTCATATTTCTACGTTGGTGATGTTAGAAAAACTACTCTTAACGATGGAAAGCATGCATGCAGTATTTAAACAAAAAGCAAGAGAATTTGATAATGTCATTAAAATGGGGCGTACGCATTTGCAAGATGCTGTTCCGATTCGTCTTGGACAGGAATTCGAGGCATACTCCAGAGTAGTGGAGCGGGACATTCGTAGGGTGCAGAATTCAAAACAACATTTATATGAAGTGAATATGGGGGCGACCGCTGTTGGTACTGGGTTAAATGCAGATCCCAAGTATATCAAGATTGTGGTTCAGCATTTAGCTGAAATTAGTAATCTTCCGTTAGTAAACGCGGATCATCTTGTTGATGCAACTCAGAATACAGATGCCTATACAGAGGTTTCTGCAGCTTTAAAGGTTTGTATGATGAACATGTCTAAAATCGCCAACGATTTAAGACTAATGGCGTCAGGACCTCGTGTAGGTTTTAATGAGATAACGCTGCCAGCACGTCAACCTGGTTCATCTATTATGCCTGGTAAAGTAAATCCAGTCATGGCTGAACTTATTAATCAAGTTGCATTTCAAGTTATAGGAAACGATCATACCATTTGTCTCGCGTCAGAAGCAGGACAGCTTGAATTAAATGTGATGGAACCTGTCCTTGTATTTAACCTGATACAGTCAATTAGTATTATGAACAATGCCTTCCGAGTATTTACTGAAAACTGTCTTGCTGGAATTGAAGCAAATACAGAAAAGCTTAAACAAGATGTTGAAAGAAGCGTAGGAATCATTACGGCTGTTAACCCTCACCTTGGTTATGAAACTGTATCTAGAATCGCAAGAGAGGCAATCCTAACAGGTCATCCTATACGTGAACTATGTTTGAAATATGATGTCTTAACTGAGGAAGAGCTTGATTTAATATTGGATCCATTTGAAATGACCCATCCTGGAATTGCTGGAGCGGCATTATTGGATAAAAAATAGTTGATTTTAGACAAGAAATATAGCATTCATTCTTTTCATTAAGTAAGGGACTACAGCGTTGAAAACGTTGTAGTCTTTTTTGCTAATAGTTATAACTTCCATTACGTAAAGAAGAATCGCCTTCGTCCGAGAACTTGGTGCTAGCAAGATCTTTCTGGTGATAGGGATAATTGATGATAAATTTTAGACTCACCATTCATTTCAAACACTTTCCTTTAAAGTTTTTTACATTTACATCCAACTAGTACTATGATATTATTTTTGAAAAATAAATTATCTAAACCTGTAATGAAGAGAAAGAGAAGATAAAGTTATGTTCTTTACAGAGAGCTCCGTTAGCTGAAAAGGAATGAAGTCTCTGAGCATCACATTGGAATCTAAAGGAGGGTAATGTGACGTGTGCTCCCGTTAACGAGCTAAGGTATAAAAACAAGGTGTTATTAAGACTCCTTCAGTACCTGATAAGATTGATATGGTGACATATTAATAAACTGAGGTGGTACCGCGATCCTTTATCTCGCCCTCAAGACTAGGTTCTTGAGGGTGGGATTTTTTTCTTTAATAGATAATAAAAGTTAGTATTTAGGAGGAAGTAAATATGATTCCAATCATTGAAACGGATAGAGTTTTGTTAAGAGCATTCAATCCAGCAGATGCCCCTTTTGTTGAAGAATTAGCTGGAGATAAAAGAGTGGCAGAAACTACTCTTACTATTCCGCATCCATATCCAACTGGAAGTGCAATAAACTGGATTATGAATCATAAAAAGAGGGCGGATCAAAAGGAAAGCTATATTTTTGCTGTTGAAGAAAAAAAGGAAAGAAAATTAATTGGAACAGTCACTCTCCGTCTTGAAAATAGTCACAAAAGAGCAGAAATAGCTTATTGGTTTGGGGTTCCTTTTTGGGGAAAGGGCTATGCAACCGAAGCCGTTAGTAAGGTAATAGAATTTGGTTTTGATCGAATTGGTTTAAATAGAATATGGGCAACGGTTATGAAGAAAAATATTGCATCAAGTAAAGTTCTCATTAAAAATGGCTTTAACCATGAAGGTACGTTTCCTAAGCACGATTTAAAGTGGGGAAACTTTGAAGATGTAGAATACTATGGCTTGTTACATAATTCTTGTCATTATGCGAATTAGGTAGGCTAAGAAGTAACTTTTTCTTTATCAATAAACGGAAATTTAGCGTTTTGATATGAATTGAAGGGATTTGCTACTTTGGCTGTTGTACTTTTCACAGTATGTGTTAAGTAAGATGAAATTTGCTAAATGGAGGTGTGCTCCTTTAAATGGGGAAATTGTTCTTTTATAGTGATCAAGTCGTTGAATCTCCTGGTAATCGAAGAATGGATGAATTACTGTTTGATGGGATGCAGCCAGTAAATTGTAAGATTGGCTATATTCCTTCTACAGAGGACAAAGAAAGGAAGTATTTCGATAAAAAAGTGGAATATTATCGTGAGTACGGAATACAGAACTTTATTTTTTTTGATCTATATAGTGAATACAATCCATTGAAGATTAATGAATTACTTAGTTGTGATATTATCCATCTTTCCGCAGGAAACCCGATAGATTTTAGAAAAGCAATTAAAAATTGCGAAATGGATAAAGTTCTATGGGATTACTATAATCAAGGCGGAATCATTGCAGGTGTTAGTGGTGGTGCGGTTCAACTCGGAAAGTCCGCGAACGTATTTCAGTTGTTTATAGGAGCTTCTATAGATGAGAAATTAGACACATTAAACTTTGTGGGTTTCGAATTTTTACCCCATTACAA
Source organism: Bacillus salitolerans (assembly GCF_042680805.1). Taxonomy (NCBI): domain Bacteria; kingdom Bacillati; phylum Bacillota; class Bacilli; order Caryophanales; family Bacillaceae; genus Bacillus; species Bacillus salitolerans. The sequence goes on from NZ_JBHUEM010000051.1 coordinate 21,836, forward strand.
TCGTTGGGATGACGATTTTATAAGAAAGGTTACTGATTACTCACAATCTACTAGAACCACAGTTTATGCTGGGAATGATGGAGATGGAATTATTGTAGAGGGTGATACCATCCAAATGATAGGTGACATAGTAGTGATTCATGATCAAAAATTGAAGTAGGTGTAATCAATTGGGCTGATGTTTTTTGTTCATTTGGTGCAGTGGATAAAGAAGATTTTTTCCAATCTGATTATAGAAAGAAATGATTTTTAATTTTACGCATTGGAGGTTTTACGGATGAGAAACGATGTGACTAATAAGGTTTATATTTTGTCTGGACCAGCTGGAGTTGGAAAATCGACGACTTCTAAAAAGCTCGTCACTAAGTTGAACCCTAGTGCGTTTATATCTGGCGACTACATAAGCCATATGCACATTAATGGACGAAAAAAACCCTGGGAAAGTGAAGAAGAAGTCTCTTTAATTTGGAATAATATATTATGTCTTACAAGAAATTTCCTTACTTATGGTAATAATGTCGTGATAGATTATGTTACATTTCCCAAAGAAGCACAATGGCTTTGTACCAATATAAAAGACCCAAATGTAGAAGTCAGATATGTAGTTTTATGGACTAATAAGGAAACCTTGGTCAAACGAGATAATTCGAGAATTCCAGAGGAGAGAATGGGTGAAAGAAGTATAATTTTAATGAATGAGTTTATTGAATCAAAAATAGAAGAACAACATTTCTTTGACACAAGTAACGTAAATATTGAAAATGTTGACTATGTTATTGAACAAATAATTACTAATAATAGATTTAAGTTGACCTAAAAATGGAAAAACAAATTCGGTTGGATAGATCTCTAGTTAAACAAAAGGGGTTGCAAAAGAAGGCATTATACATATCTCATTGAAAGCTTTTCTTATTTATTTCGTAATAGAACACATCCATACTAATTTGACGAATAAGGTGTACTATTGATTACAAACATATTTATTTATATCATAAACTTGGAAACTACAGCCTAACAATCTAAATAATATCTTGATTGTTGAGGATTAAATTAGAAATGAGGGATTGATACGAACATTCGAATTTTAGAAGAATCCGATGCAAGGGTCTACCAAAAGTTACGATTAGATGCATTGCAAAATAGTCCGGAAGCATTTGGATCCACGTATGAGAGAGAAGTGAATTTCGCACATGAAACCATTGTAGAACGTATTAAACCAACAAATGAGAAATTTGTATTAGGTGCTTTTAATGAACACGATTTACTCGTTGGCATTGTCACCTTCATTCGCGAGAGTGGTATGAAAATGGCTCATAAAGGTAATATTTTTGGAATGTATGTGTCCCCTGAGGTACGAGGCAAGAGAGTTGGGAAAGCACTCATTCTTGAATTAATCAAAAAAGTAAGAAGCTATGATGGTCTAGAACAAGTAAATTTAACAGTTGTATCAGATAATCAACCTGCCAAAAAGCTGTATAAGTCAGTAGGATTTGAAGTGTATGGTGTTGAAAGGAAGGCACTAAAGTTTAACAAACAATATTTTGACGAGGATCTTATGGTGTTATTTTTATAAAAAACATTTTCTTATGCGTTTCTACAAAAGTAGAGACGCATTTTTACTTCATATGATTTTCATTCATTTATGATTGCTTTTTAAACTTGTAAAAAATTTTTACTAGGGTACTTGACCTTAAACCTACTTCAACGTTTAGTATTAAATTGGTAAAACTTACCGAATATTTTGTATAATGAGGAGGAAATGTTTATGAGGTGCCAAGTAGTCTCGAAAGAATTCAAGGTTATAGGAATGAAAAATAAAGGATTGTATAAGGATTTTGGAGAGTTAGTACCTAAAGCAGCACAGATATTCTTAAGCATGGCTACTAATCTGCCAAACCATAGTGGAGTTGAAGTATCAATCTATGAACCGCCTAAAGAAAAAGGACAAGCAGACGGAATATTCTATGTAGGATTATTAGTAAATGAGGAAGCTGATTCAGTGCCTGAGGGTATGGAATATTTGTGTATTCGTCATGAGTTTGCAATGATCAGAGGGCAAGTATCAGAAATGGGCAAGCTGTATACAGATTTAGATAACTGGATTGCTAACCAAGGCTATCAGCATGAAAGTCCTGATCATTATATGGTTGAGGTGTATTTCCCAGTAGAAAATGGTACTGAAGAAGTCGAAGTACACATTCCTATTAAACGTGCATGTTAATTATGAAGGGAGTAGTTAGAATATGACATTCAGATGGGATGGCGGATTTATTATGGTGTCTTGGGATCATTTTGATGAAGGGGTCGATTGGTATACGACTCATTTTGGATGGTCATGCTTGGATAAAGTTATCACTCCAGTGGGGAAAAAGGCATTTTTAAAGATGCCGAGGTTAGGTGTTGTTACCTTAAAGTCTTTTGAATCAGACTTTGACCATTTCAAAGTTAGGAATAATGAAGAAGGATATGCTAGATTATGCTTTGAAACAATAGATTTAGAAGAAACTCTCGCTTATTTTGAGAAGGAAGGTATCCAAGTCTCAGAAATGGGAAATCTACCAACAGGCCAAAAAAGCTTCGATATCCTTGCCTTTGAAAATGCTAGAGTTACAGCGGTGTATAATCCTAGTCAAGATGGAGCGTTCACAGGGGTAAGATTGACCGGCTTTAGTGATCAGATCTGCATGAGGATAGGCGTTACGAATCTGGACAGATCCATAAAGTGGTATCAAGAACATGTAGGATTTTCATTAGTAGAAAGAGGTCAACAGTTTGCCCATATGAACGTGGAAGATGCTTATGATTGGAATGAATTAAAGCAGAAAGGCTATGATTCTATATTATTGGAAGAAATTCCATTGATTGAGTACAAAAAAAGCTCTCCATCTGTGCGTACCTATTTTGATGTTCGTCCCGAGTACTTTTCAAATACATATGAGGAGCTACAATCGAAAGGAATGGAATTGTCCGAGATAGCGGGGAACCCTCAAACTGGTTGGGCTGGTTTTCACTTTTACGACCCTGACGGAAATCAAATCAATGTATGGTCATATCCTCTACGCTAGGTTTAATGCATGTCGATGCCAATGACTATAAATGAATTCTCGGTACGTACGGGGTTAGCTGCTAGTACATTGAGATTTTATGATAAAAAGAACCTGTTGAAGCCCTCGCATCGATTAGATAATGGGTATCGTGTATATACGGATAATCAAATTTCTTCAGCGCTCATTATCCATTCACTTCGGCAAGCGGACGTAAGTATAGAAGATATTAAGCTATTTTTAGACTCTTCAGAGGAGGAGAAGAATCAGCTCATTTCGAAGTGGAAAAAAGAAGTAGAAGCGAAACTCACGTCTATTCAAGTAGCAAAACAGTACCTAGGCGGGATTCGTTCTAGAGAAAATCATGTCCATCTTATGAAGTGGGAAGAAAGAACAACCTTTATTTGGTTTAAGCATATTGTTCAAAGGAGAATTCATCCTTTTCAAGATGTTATGATAGCTGATGCTGAACAGGTCAAAATGCTAGGGGTGAACGTCCGGCCGGAGATATACATTCGGACGCTTGAATCAAAAGGTAACACAATGGTAGGGGAGATTGGCTTCATCTTGCAGAATGAAACACACTTTACTAAAAGAGACCATCACGAAGTGTACACCGAAGAGTTAGAACCTACATTATTCGCTACGATGGAATGCAATGTTACAGATCAGTTTGCGTGCTTTCAGTTTATTCATATGTTGCAAAAATTTGGATTTGTCACAAAAGGCTATAAATTAGAGAGATTTGAATCCGTTACGGATTGTACATTTAAATATCTAATACCATTACTTCAACATGGAAAAAACTAAAACGACGCATAATAAAAATAATCATATGCTTTATTTCTAGGATTGAACCTGAAAAAAGTTCAATCCTTTTCCTATCAGCTAATAGGAAAATAATACATGAGAAAGGACGATGGTTCTATTGAATTATGGGTTGGGGTAGAGGTGAATAATACAAGTTTTAAACATGATGAATGTCAAATTATAACCATTCCTAAGAGGCTGTATGCTAAGCTTGAATGCCGATGCTTTAGTAAAGAACAATTGGATGACCGATATACTTACTTGAATAATTGGATAAAGCAAGAAGGTTATCAAATTGACGAAGGATTTACTATTGAACCAAATCGTCTGACATCCTTTAACCCATTTGATATTCCAGCTGATGAGATTACGGCGTTTGATTTTGATCTATTATACCCCATAAAATAAGGAGTGTTGATTCATGAGTACATCTTTTATTGACCAAGTTCATTATATTAGAATTCCGGTTAAAGACTTACACAAATCCGCAGAGTGGTATACAGATTTGCTAGGTTTTCATTTATTAACCATTACAGAAGATCCATATGCTATCATAAAAATGAATGAAGGACCATTCTTACTAATTTTAGTTCCAACCGATGATGATACATATGCTCACTTTACCATAAAGGGTGAACCGGAATTTAGTATTGGCTTTACCAGTTCAAACTTAACTGAATTTCATCAACACCTTAAAAAACATAATGTGATAGTTGAGGATATAAAAGAAGACAACGGTCATTCTTACTTTCACTTTTATGATCCTAGTGGTAACAAGCTTCAAGCTCATTGGTAAAAATAAAAGTGGTAGCCATTTAAGAAGCTACCACTTTTTTTATTTTACTTCTGTATTGCTTTCTTTATATTATCTTGATGATAAGGTGAATCCTTCTCTTCACTTACAACACTAAAAGCATTCCCATCTGGATCATAAAAGTCAAAGCCCTTCATTAGTCCATAGTCATGTATATCAGATGTTTCTACACCATTTTGTTTTAGTTGATTGTAAGCGGGTTCGATGTCATCTACAACAAAATTATAATACACGTTCTTGCGCTTACCTTTAATTGCAAATTCTGTTGGTTGAACTTTATCAACCTTTATTAAAGCAAGACCGGTAGAGTCCCCTTTAAAAACATAACCAACACCGTGATCCATGCCATCTTCTTGCCACTCATCAACTTTAATTGCTCCTAGATTCAACTCATACCATTTTTTTGAACGAGCTAAATCAGTTACAGGAATAAAAATGCTACCTACTTTAAACATAAAAATTTCACTCTCCTTTTTATTTGTTCCTATACAAACGATTATAATAAAATAAAAGTTACATAATTTTCTAATATATTTTTTAGGAGGTCAAATGGAATTACAAATAAAAGAAATTACTTTAAAATTATATAAGTACTGTCTATCCATAACAGGTTCACAGTGGCTAGCTGAGGATATAGTTCAAGAAACACTTATTCGATTTATTAAACTCAAACAAAAAGAACCAGAACGAGAAATTAGCATCACTTTTTTATATACGGTGGCTAGGAATCTATTTATTGATGATAGGCGGAAAAAATCAGAAATTCTAACCGAACCGCACGAGTTATATGAAAGGAGCACAGATTTTATTGAATGGGATAGTTTACTAGAAATCTTATATAGTACACTTCCACTTCGTCAAGCAATGCTCATTACACTTAAAGATGTATTCCAATATACGTCTGAAGAAATGGCAGAGATGCTTAGGGTTAGCAATGAATCTATTAAAACTTCCCTACATCGAGCGAGAGCGATATTAAGAGAGAATTCAACTAGGCCACCGAAAAAGCAACAAACAAATTACACCTTAATCAAAGAATTCTCATTAGCCGTAAAAAGCTACCAGCCTTATAAAATCTTTTATTATTATCGATTATTAGAAACGGAAAACTATAACGTATTTAGTAAAAGAGAGGGAGGAGCACATGCAATTTATATAAGCGATCCCGATGGAAATATCCTTCAACTTGTTTCATAAACAAAGATAAAAAAATATTTTTTTATACCTTTTTGTGTTTTTTGTTAGATTTTTTGTTCCTCATGCATCTCTATTTAAGGAGGTGTCAAAAAGGATGAATTTTGAAAGAAGGGGATGAATATTCAATTATCACGCAGATTCAAGATGTACTAACTGACAGAATGGCAGTGAAGAAATCATTATTAGTCGAACAAGCAAGGAAGGGAAATCAAGAAGCGTTCAATGAATTAGTAAGATTACATCGAGCAAAGGCACAGGGATGGGCGTATTCCGTTACAAAGGATACATATTTAGCAGAAGATATTGTTCAAGAAGCCCTGTTTCGCGCATTTTTAAAGCTAGGAACACTTTTGGATATAAACAAGTTCACTCCTTGGCTCAAACAGATTGTACGTAATCAAGCTTATATGAAAGTAAGAAGAGCCGACCATAAACTCGAGAGCACGTTCACGTCCCTTCAACTTGAAAGTGGAAGTGCTCGCTCATCGCTATCATCAATGGATTGGGCGGACATCGACCAAATTCTTTCATATATCTCACGAAGGGCTTCCGAGCGAACCATCGATGGGGATCCCGAAGAGCATATGATGCGTTTAAGTGTGATTGAAGGGATATGCTCGTTGTTACAATGTTTAAGTAAACGGGAGAAAGAGTTCTTTGAAGCTTACTTTTTTGAGGATTTATCACCAGATGAGATTGCTGAGTTGTTCAATACGACAAAAGCAAATGTTTATACGACTATTTCCCGTTCAAGAGTAAAAGTACAAAAAGAGAGAATCCGTATTTGCATTCACCACTATGTACAGAGAAAAACTGACCGCGGTGCGGTAAAACGAAGAATCTTAATCAAGCCAGAAATATAAAGGGGAATCAAAAGTTGGAACGAAAAAAGAAGGATAGACCTGATTGCTGGTTAAAAACAAAGACCTCCGCTGCGGCAGCGATCCATGGGGCAGTTCAATACACTGACAAAAAGGATTTAAATCTAATTGATGTTATGGGTTTAACCGGACACGCATTCCGTATAAATATTGATCCAGTTGAGGTGAACGTAGCAGGGCCTACTTCATTGCCGGGGGGATATATTATTAGAAAAAACTTGAGTAATCTAGGATTTACGAGTAACTTAGCGGATTCAGAGGCACCGGTGAAACCTGAAAAGTTAGCACAGACGATTGAACTGATATCTGAATCGGTCGATAAAGGGATACCAGCCATTGTATTTGATTTGTTCATCCCCGAATTCGGGTTAATCTACGGTTATGATGATGACAAACAAGTGTTTTACGGTAAAGACAGTTCAAAAGACGGGGAGATTACGTATGAACAATTCGCTGATGTCACGGGTGTCCTCTATACGACAACGATTAGTGAGAGTCTACCCCACTCAAAATATGAGATGCTTCGAATGGCACTAGACACGATATTAGATCATGCACATGGACGGGAATGGCAGCATGTTTTTAAAAATCAATATGTAATCGGATTAGAAGCATATGATACATGGATCAAAGTGCTAGAAAAGGGATGTGCGGACCCGCACGGGAATTCTTATAACGCCCTAGTCGTATCAGATGCAAGGGAATTTGCCGTGAAGTTCTTACATGATCTCACCATTAAATGGAATGGAACGAATGTGGTGGAGAGAGGTGTAAGGAAGTTTGCAGCAGATGCAGAAAAACACTATGAAAAAGTGGCAGAAGCTCTCGTTGAGCTTCGAGAGATGTTTCCTTTCCCTCATGGAGGGGATCCATCAAATGAACTGGAAGCTAGTAAAGCCATTAATCTGTTAAAGAAAGCAAAAGCAGCAGAGATAGAAGGGATAAAATGTTTAGAAACATTAAGTGAGTTTATGAAAAACTACTATGCTGAAAAGTGGATTCATTAAGGGGGAAAAATGATGACAGTTAATTTGATTCAAGATGTTACAGTTAAAAAGCTGGAAGAATTAAAATTGGTAGGGTTTCGAGTGTTCTGTCCTGGAGATCAATATGCAACTGAAATCCCAAAGGCGACGAAACATTTAGAAGACCGGATAAATGAAATTAAACACGTAATAAATAGGGAGATTCAGTATGGTGCCTTCATAGTGGAAACTTCACATCAAGAAGATGATGGGTACTGGGTTTGTACGGAAGTGAAGGAATTTGAAAATGTCCCCGAAGGTATGGTAACTCTGACAATTCCGTCCCAGACATATGCGGCTTCAAGGTATACCGGATCAAATAAGCAAATCTTTTCTGCTTATGAGGAATTGCATAGATGGATGAAAGAAAATGGATACAAAAGAATGATGGACAAATGGCATGTTGAAGTTTTTACTTCGTGGAAGAATCCGAATGAACTAGATGTAGAATTATTGGATACGATTGAATCATAGAAAAAGAAAATGTGAGGGATTGAGAAAATGAGAGAGAAGCTTTATAGAGTAGGAACAACTTATATACCGGTAGCAGATGTAGAAAAGTCATCAGATTGGTACGTAACGAAGCTTGATGCGGAGTTAAGCTACAAGGATCAAGACAAAGCCATTTTAAATCTTGCAGAACAAAGTATTTTCCTTGTGAAGACAAATGGCAAACAAACATCAAACTTTATTGACTTTAATGGCAGGGAGCATTTTTCTTTAACGTTTGAAGTGAATGGTTTACAAGCTCTTGAGAACATGCACCGAGATTTTATGCAAAAGAATATAAAGGTTGGAGATATTGAAAACAGAGGACATTCAGGTAGAAACTTCGTCTTTTATGATTTAGAGGGTAATCTATTTGATGTATGGAGTGAACTAAGTCCAACCTTCAAAGAAAAATATCATATATTATGATGAAGGTATTGAATGATGCTGCGTTAATCCAATAAGGATTAGCGTTTTTTTGTATCTCTTCCTAGTTGGTGGAAAAATTAACCTATTTTAGAGGAGATCAATTTTATGTGTAGAACAACTATGAGTACAGCGGGATTTTCCATAAAATAGTTAATGATAGGAGTTTACTAAAAAATGTATGTTTCAACAGGGGAATTATCCAAACGCCTTAATATTTCAGTTAGAACCATTCGATACTACAATCAGATTGGACTTGTTCAACCATCAAAAATAGGGGGAGGAGGGAAAAGATTCTACTCAAAGGAGGATTGTTTGAAGCTTGAAAAGGTCTTACTATTAAAATCTCTTTCACTACCTCTTGAGGAAATTGGACAAATTGTAGCCGAACAATCTACTGAAAATATTTTAACTGGGCACAAGGCATATTTAGAACAACAGCTAAAGTCTATTAATAAGGCAATTGGGTACACCAATTCACTGTTAAATATAATGAAATTAGAAGGTACTCTTGATTTAGCAGATATTATAACTCTAATCGTTCCTTTACAAGAAAAACAGAATTGGGGTAAGTATTTTTCTATTGAAGAACAGGATATCTTACAGAAGAACCTTCCGAAGGTTGAGGAAAGTAACGTAGCTACAAGAAAATGGATTAATCTCATTAAACGAATTGAACTCTGTATTGAGGAAGGTATTTCTCCAAGGTCAAAACAGGCAAAGTTAATTATAGAGGATATGGACATTCTTTCAGAGGAGACGTTTCAGGGAGATAAAGAGCTCATGGATAAGTTCTGGGAAATTAGAAGGTCAGAGGAATCATCAAGCACTCTAAATTTATATCCAATCAATCCGGAAATAATAGAATTTATTGAGAAAGCGTATGAATAGCTTACTACCCTTTTTTACCCAAGGGCAGTAAGAATAATGGCAATCCCGTTAAAAATACCATGGATAATGATCCCTGGAATAACAGAACCTGATCGTTCATAGGTCCAGGCAAAAACTACTCCGGTTACAAAATTTACGGGTAGCGTGTTATAAGTGGGTATATGAACGACCATGAAAATAAATGAACTAATGAATATACTTACGGTTACACCATATTTGCCTCTTAAAAATCTATAAAGAAATCCGCGATAAAATATTTCTTCATATATAGGAGAGATAAGAGCTGCTGATATGAACCCTATGGTGAAATTGAGTGTTGTCAATTGGTTTTTTAAACTCTCTGTTTTTGCGTTCTCTGTTCCAATGCCAACTAGTAAATCTAACAATACGAACAGCCCAATACTTACGACTATTACCACGATCGTCCACCCAGCTATCGGTCCATAGTAACGAACCGGGAAACGCCTTATTCCCACTTCATTCCAACGAAGCCCTTTAGGCTTTAACGCTACTAAGTACAGGCTAATCATAAAGATAATGGACATAATAAATCCGGTTAGTGTTCCAGAATATAATTCATTTTTAAATAGAATAGTCATATAATTTTTAAGATGATATTCAACAAAAAATGGTACTAACACTAATACAATAAAGAGAAGCTGAAACAGTTCTTTCCATGTCCAAGGTGACTCGTTAAAAAAAACATCTACTTTATTCATAATGATGACCCCCTTCTTAAAAATTAGTTTACTGGGTGACGTTACGTAACCTGCAAGATGTATTTTTATATTCGTCTAGTTTTATCCCGTTCCAACTGGCGCTAAGACCCCCACTTCAAAACTTTAGATGAATCGAGAAGTTTAAGTGGGGGATAAGCGCCAGTAAGAACCCTGTATAGGAACACAGACTAAAGTCGCCACCTCCTGTGGCAACGTCTGTGTGACCCACAGTGTGGGCCGGGGCTAACAATCAGTGGGGATGAGGAAACCCCCCACTGATTGAAGTTTCACTTTATTTGAATTTACATGAATTTGAGGGGAGCCATAATATGGTATTCATGGCTAAAATGAAGAATGGTTTTTTATGGATTCTTATTATACATTGTTTTTTTCAAATGCTTCTTAGTGAAAAGCTATTAAACAAAGTGATCTACATTGTTTTAGCCAGTTTCATACTCATAAAGTCCATAATAAAAATTAGATTACTAATCAAAACAGACTGTTTGATTTATCAAACCCTACTAGGAAATACACCTATTATTACAAGGTGTTTTTATCCTAATCAAATTAGAAAAATACAATTAAAGAGAATGGGATGGTGGACAAAGGGCGCAGTAATAAAGGTGAACAAAGGAGTACATGTGAAAATTGTTCATTTTAGACCCGCTAGTATTTTTGAAGAACTTGAAAGATTTTCAAACGAGAAAAATATAGTACTAGAAAAAACGAAAGATTATAAACTATTAGAGAGGTAGTATGATTTATAAAACAGTAAATGTATGGAGGTAAAAAATCATGAGGGCAAAGGAAGTATTAGTCGCACAGCTAAAGGCTTGTCACAATGAAAACACTTGGTTTGTATCATTACTAAACTCCATTAAGGGACTTACCGAGGAACAAGCAGTATGGAAACCAACTGAAACAACAAATTCTATTTTCGAGATTATCAATCATTTAATATACTATAATCAACGTTATTTAAATCGATTTAAAGATCTAGATAACCCTCCGAAGGATGAAGACAATACGTTTCATAATCATGAAAAATTAACATGGAACGAAGCTGTTAAACGAATTAATGACATTATGTTTGAGTGGAAAATAGTTGTTCAAGAATCAGATGATAAGATACTTAATCAATGGGCATCTAGTATTGCTCACTTAACGATTCATACAACCTATCATGCTGGTCAAATTCTCTACATCAGGAAATTACAAGGCTCCTGGAATCCAGAAGACGGTGTGATTGGCTAAGTGTAATTCTTTGTAATAGGTGGATCACTTACAGATTTGGAATAGTATTAAGTTTTTTTTTGAACATTACTTAACCGTTTGGTTGAATAATGATGTTGCGTGTGTTATATTTAACCATGTGGTTGAGTATAGGTGTTGTATATGCTATATTTAACTACATGGTTAACCAAAAGAAAGAACATTTAGATGAAATTTTTCATGCTTTAGCGGATTCAACAAGAAGAGAAATAGTTCAAATGATTGCTCTAAAGGAAAGGACAGTTTCTGAGCTAGCTGAACCGTTTGATATGTCTTTGGCTGCAATATCAAAGCATATTAAGGTGTTAGAGCGAGCCAAATTAGTAAATAGGTACATAAATGGAAGAACTCACATTTGTCGTTTAAATGCTGAATCATTATCACTGGCGACACAATGGCTACATTTTTATGAAAAATATTGGAGTAATCGTTTTGATCTTCTTGAGAATGAGTTATTAAAAGTGGAAAAAGAAGAACATTAATTAGCGAAAGGAGTTTTTGGATGAGTAACTATTCAACAACTACATTAGTCATGACAAGGGTTTTTAATGTTTCAAGAGAAAAGGTTTTTGACGCATGGTTAAATCCAAAGATGATGAAGAAATGGCTCTTCACATTAGAAGGAACAAATAAGGTGGCCCAAAATGATCCTCAAGTAGGAGGTACTTGGGAGATTGTCGATCATCGTGACGGAAAAGATTATCGAGCAATCGGGGAGTACCTTGAGATTGATCCTCCGAAAAAGTTAGTGTTAACGTTTAAGATGCCACAGTTTAGTGATACCGTTGATACGATCACAGTACAGCTTAAAGAACTTGAACAGGGCTGTGAAATGACATTTACACAAGACATTATTGTTCCACATGAGGAAACTTGGACAGAGGCTGATATCGAGAAAGCTCTTGGTGAATATCACGATGGATCTGAACATGGTTGGAATTTGATGTTTATGGGTCTTAAGGAATTAGTAGAAACAGGACAGATTAGCTATAAAGGCTAGTGGAAATATAATGAGTAAAAATGCTTTAGCCTCCCTTCGGAAGCTAAAGCATTTTTACTGATGAAACTTTATTAGGTGGCAGCTGTACTATTAATGGAGGCGGACTGCAGCCTAGAGTAAAGTTAGAGACATAATGAAGTAAAGGAACAGCTATCGAATTATTATTGGTTTCAACTCATTCATGTCAATAAATTCAAGGACATACTCAGAGTTCACTTAATTAATTCCCCTTGTCTTTATCCTACATCTTACAAAAATCTTCTTAGTTAAAAACAGGTATTCAATTACATCCCATATACCATGTAGTACTTATTTTTATTGAAGTAACAAACTGATATGGTTGTAAATTGGAAATATATAAATCGCGTGAAACAACGATGTGAAACAAGAAAATTCGCACTAACCTCGCTCTAATTTTCCCAATACAACTCTTTTTCTCTTCATGTTAAATTAATAGAGAAAATTCTGAAAAAGGAGTTGGAGAGATGAAGAAAAAGAAGAATGTAATTTTTGCAACATTAACAACGGCTGCATTATTGGCATCGATAACACTTACTAGTCCTGGTAGTACGTCAGTTGCATCAAACGGGGAATTAAGCTTTGTAGAAATTAAACAATCTGAGGTGAATATGGAAAAGAAAAATGCTAGTGACGGTAAAGCAAAGTTTTTAATCGAAACCTCTGATGTTAAAATTCCAAACGGTATTAAGAAAAAACTTGAAACCGTTCCTGAAGGTAATACCTTATACGTTGTTCAATTTATTGGTCCAATTACAGAAGTGGACAAAGCTGCTTTATCAGCAACTGGAGTTGAAGTAGGTGACTATATTCCTGACTTCGCCTTTATTGTAGATGCAAAAGATGTAGATCTGGCTACAATTAGCGCCGTAACAAACGTAGAAACAGTTCAACCATTAAAACCACTTTATAAATTTGACCCAATATTATTTGAAAATGGAGCTTCTGGAATCATAAAAGCTACCATTCAAACATTAAAAGGTCAAAAACAAAAAATACAAGTACAGGGATTAGAAGATTTAATAAACTATAGTTATCAAAATGATATCGTCTTTATTGCCCAAGATTATGAATATAAGCTGCTGAATGATGAGGCTGCTAAAACTATTAAAGTAAGTACCGTAAAGGGTACATATGGTCTCGATGGCTCTGGGCAAACGGTCGCTGTAGCAGATACAGGACTAGACAGAGGTACAAATGATAGTACGATGCACGAAGCCTTTCAAGGTCATATTTCCTCCATATATGCATGGGGCCGTACAAATGATGCAAGTGATCCACATGGACACGGAACTCATGTTGCTGGCTCAGTATTAGGGGATGGTTCAGCTTCAAAAGGAATGGCACCTAAAGCAAACTTAATCTTCCAATCTATTATGGATAGTGCAGGAGGACTTGGAGGTTTACCTACGAATCTAGGTGACTTATTTACACAGGCAAAAAATGCAGGTGCGACTATTCATACGAATTCATGGGGTGCACCAGTAAACGGGGCGTATACAACAGATTCTAGACAGGTTGATGAGTATGTTTGGAATAACGACATGACTATTTTATTTGCAGCTGGTAACGAGGGCCCTTATTCAAGAACAATCAGTGCTCCAGGAACTGCTAAAAACGCCATTACTGTAGGAGCAACCGAAAACTATCGTCCGAGCTTCGGATCATATGCAGATAATGTCAATCACGTGGCGCAATTTTCATCCCGTGGTCCAACTTCAGATGGACGTATTAAGCCAGATGTCATGGCTCCTGGTACGTATATTCTTTCTGCAAGATCCGCTTTAGCTTCAGATAGCTCTTTCTGGGCAAATTATAACAGTAAGTATGCTTATATGGGTGGAACTTCAATGGCAACTCCGATTGTCGCAGGAAGTGTTGCCCTACTGCGTGAACACTTCGTGGAAAACCGCGGTGTGACACCGAAGCCTTCCCTTATTAAAGCATCTCTCGTTGCAGGTGCTGTAGATATTGGACTTGGCTACCCTAACAATAACCAAGGCTGGGGAAGAGTATCATTAGACCGTTCATTAAATATTGCACATGTCAATGAAACGAAGAGTCTAAGTACAGGTCAGAAAGCAACATATACATTTACAGCAGACGGTACAGATGCTCTTAAAGTTTCCCTAGTTTGGACTGACTATCCAGGAAGCACATCCGCTTCTACGACTTTAGTAAATGATCTGGATTTAATTATCACGTCCCCAAGTGGAAAGGTCTATATAGGAAATGACTTCTCAAACCCTTACAACAATAACTGGGATTATAAAAACAATGTAGAAAATGTATTTATTAATCTATCAGAAAGTGGCACGTACACAATCGAAGTTGATGCGTACAATGTACCATCCGGGTCCCAAGACTTTTCTATTGCTGTCTTGAACTAAAAATCGTCACCCCTCAATCACAAGATTGAGGGGTTTTTTCAATTATAAAGAAAGTATAAAAGTTTTCAGCAAGAGAATGGGATAGTGTCTTGGCACACAGAAAACCAACAGAACTTCCTATTTTTTATGCATCCTTTAGGGTGCTAACTTCTCGAACAGGCTCAATAAGAGCAAAAGAAAAAAACTTTCTATCTACTATACCATAATTGTAAAAATCTACTATTTTTGTTCTGGACACAAGTATATAAACATTAAAAACCTCCAATATCCAAATTTCTTAGAAAAATGGGGGGTTCTATAAATTGAATATAGTTCAAAGCTGAATATCTTTTCTTTTAATCAAAAGTCTTAATATAGTTATTAAATTCTAATGTAATAGGAGGGATTTCATCTTTAATTTGGCTCTCACCTGTTATTACAGTTATAGAATAGTCTTTACCTTCTACCAGGTTTTTCAATGGCAATTCTCCAATTTTAGACCATAAGATTTCTCGTGGTTTTTTATTTGAAATTTCTTCAACTACTATTGTATCTAATACATCGACGCCTTGTATCTCAACATTTTTTAGTATGTCTACATCATTAGTCTTTTCTAATATATAAAATTTGATATTAAAGTGTACTTTTTCTTGGAATTTTTGTTGGTAGACTATTGTTTGTTTAACTATAGGTTCCTTAATATAAGACACATATATTAGATAACTACATAACAATAGTAATAAAAAGAATCCACTAATTATTGAATATTTTTTCAAATAAGCCCTCCTTTAAAGACTCACTTAGTAACCTGTTATGTTTATCTTATCATACAAATTATAGACTTTATGTTTAATTATTCCATTTTCAGGTAAGTTTGATTAAATGTACTTTATTGTATTAGTTGTACTTACTGTATGAAATAATTTAACTGAACTCCGTATGGAATAAAGCTTATTGCTGTTTCAACTGTATATCCAATTCCCACATTAATTACATAAGGACCCATTTGTGTAATTGTCTCCTTGCTTACCGATTTAAAACTTGCCCCATTTCCTGTAACTGCACCATTATAATGAGTGCTACCTTCTCCTTATTTGCTGAGATTTTCGTGTATCTTTGTCTAGACTAAGATTTCAAATTGGGTAGATTTCACCTCTCCAACTCATCCTCATTAATGGTTCTAGAGATCATTTGATTAGGAGTAAATAAGCAAGAGCATGTTCACCATAAATTTCTTTGTACCCACTCTATCTACTAATCGTAACTATCCTAGTTCGCATGCCTTTACACGAATTTCATTTTCACTATGTCCTAAAGCCCTTGCTAAGTGATATCTACAAATTTTTTTAGTGGTACTAAAAAAAATGTGCATCGAGCATCAGATTTTTTTGTTTCCGGAGATATTAAAAAGTGCAGTGCTTTCATATTGATTAGGTAGATTTACATATTCTTTTGTCATACAACTGTTACATTTGTAATATTTAGAACGACCATTAAAGACAGCAGCCATATTATCTTGAAATAGATGGTTCATTATAGGGCTTTTCACAATGATGGTAATTTACTATCTAGTATTTTAAAAGATGAAAAGTGTATGGTCCCTAATGGATATAATAGGCTTTTAGGAATCAAGATGAGCTCTATTTCTATGACCAGTTTAATATAATCGTAAAGCTATGTTAACCAAGGATCCGTCTTTTTTTTGTACAATGAAAAGGACTATTTTATTTGGATTGAGGGATGATTTGTGCAGGAAAACATTTATGAGCTAGAAGACTTATTTAAGATGTTAGATTCTTTGCTTCGAGAACCATCACACTTTTGGGATGATTTTTATTTAAATCGTGAAAAGAACATTCCGTTTTTTGTGAATGCACCTGACGAAAATTTAGTGAGTTATTTTAACAATCAAATTATCACATCAGGTAAGGTGCTAGAATTAGGGTGTGGTCCAGGCAGAAATGCAATCTACTTTGCTGAAAAAGGGTGCTTTATTGATGCAGTAGATCTTTCAAGCGAAAGTCTGAAATGGGCAAGTGAAAGAGCTTATGAAAGAAACATCAGTGTGAATTTTATTCATAAAAACATTTTTGAGTTAGACATCGAAGAAAATACATACGACATTATATATGATTCTGGCTGTTTTCATCATATTGCTCCCCATCGTAGAATGAGTTACCTTCACTTAGTGAAACGAGCCCTGAAACCAAATGGTTATTTTGCTATGACTAGTTTTATTCCAAATGGTAAGTATGGTGGGGCAGATATATCTGATTGGGAGGTATATCAGCACAGGAGCCTAAAGGGAGGGCTAGGGTATTCAGAAGAAAAGTTAAGGGCAATTTTTAAAGATTTTAAGGAAATAGAAATAAGAAAAATGAAGAAAGTAGAGGGTCGTAGTGACATGTTCGGTGTAGATGGGCTAATGACTTCCTTATTTCAAAAGATTTAGTTTTGTTGTTATTTTGTTATTGACTGCAGGCAATTAAGCGTAAATAGGCTTCTGATATGTAAAACCCTTCTCTCGAAAGAGAAGGGTTTTACAGTTATGGAGTGAAAAAAACCTGTGTGTAATGAGGCGTTACTCCATTATCAAAATAGGTGCCAATACCAACATGTGTATGAGAGGGTCTTAACATATTTTCACGGTGTCCTGTAGAATTCATCCAGCCTTCTGTGGCATCAATACCATTCGTATATCCCTTTGCGATGTTTTCTCCCCAGCTGGATAGGTATAATCCATCTCTTTGAAGGCGATCACCAGGATTTTCTCCCAATAAGTTGTAATGAGAAAAGTACTTATTTAATCCCATATCCTTACTATGTTTAAATGCAGTATCCGCTACCTTATCATCCCATGCTACAGACTCAAGCCCGAATTTATTTCGATAACTATTGGTTATATCGAAAGAAAGATAATTATCAGATTCAAAAAGATTAGTCGGTATTTCATAACCTTCAAAGTCAAAGCGTTCAATCATGAGTGCACGAACCGGAATAAGAGAATCGTGTACTTCGTAAAAATAATTGATAGCCAGGTTGTCTACCATAAAATAGTTATTTTTTATAGAATAATTAATAGCAGGGTCTCCAAAGCTTGAAGTAATCTGTTCGTGAAACAGTGCTAACGGCATGTCATTCTTTTCAACCTTGAACCAATCTTGTTGATTTGAATATAGTAATGCAGCTTCATCATTTACGTCGTAGCCTACAATCATAAAATCTTCGTAATTGTCGTTATAGTATGTATGAAGTTTTAAGCCTTGAAAGTCAAAAGTGATGCGTTTAGGTTCTCCTATTTTCTCTTCAATTTTGGCACGTTGGTCGTACATTTCAATACCGAAAATTGAAAAGTTATATACCTCTTGTCCCACTACTTTTAAGACTTCGTTCTCAAGCTCACTTTCCAATAGTCGATATAAGAAAACAGCCCCTTGAGCTCTTGTTAATGTATCGTTTGGCTTATAAGAGTAGTACGTCTTAGGATAATATCCATTTTCAT
Organism: Bacillus salitolerans; assembly: GCF_042680805.1. Classification (NCBI taxonomy): domain Bacteria; kingdom Bacillati; phylum Bacillota; class Bacilli; order Caryophanales; family Bacillaceae; genus Bacillus; species Bacillus salitolerans. The sequence goes on from NZ_JBHUEM010000051.1 coordinate 40,293, forward strand.
CAGGATAACCAGTTGAAAGATTATGGTCATATAACCATTGTATTGCTTCTTCCTCCGTCATTTCCTTTGCCGTTATGCCTTCTGCTAATAATAATGCCGTATCTCCCCTACGAATGGGTTGATCATACTTTAAAGGATCATTAGAGACACTTAAATGATATTGCTCAGCTAATGAATACTGAGCTACTGCCCAATGGCCAATATTATTTGTTCTATTTTGTAGTTGGTGTAATTCTTCAGGAATAAAATATCTAAAATACATCGTTAAATACTGTGCTTCCGTTAAAGTGTGATTCGGCTTTAACAGCCTCTCATCGGAATATCCTTTCATAATCCCATGATTAACTGCCCATTTTATCCCTTCTGCCCAGTATTGCGTAGCATCGTAATCCTTGTAGTCAGTCGCAGAAAGTTCACTCGCGCTAGTCGCTGAGGATAGATTCATACTTACCATAATTGCAAGGATAAGAGCGTATAATTTCTTCATCGTTTTCCTCCTTTGTTTGAAAAGTTATATACTAGTTTACTATAACCGTAGTTATCTAAGTATATAATAGATATTATTCTAATTAGTTCAAAAGAGGAATTATATGAAAATGATAGAAATATAGAAGTGATTCAACTAAAAATTTGGAAGGACTGATTCACATTTGTTTACAATTATTGAACAGTTCTCATATCACATATTAGTAATATTACTTCCGTTATTTTCCTACCACTTATTTATGAGAGAAGAACAGAGTAGCCGAAGTCGTATTCGTTCAAAGTTTTTTCTAGTTTTGTTCATCATGCTCATATTTACCATGCAAAATCCAATCTATTTTTCTGATGAATATCACTATGATTTTAGAGTCATTCCCATTATTTTAGGGGTCTTTTTTGGAGGAATTAGGCCTGGGATTGGATTAATTATAGTTATGCTAGTGTACCGATTCTCTTTGGGTGACCATGAGTTCTCCATTGCGTTGTTAAATTATTCTATTGCTGCCTGTATCATCATTTTACTTAAAAGGAAAATAGAAGTTTTTACATTGAAGAGTCAACTACTTATACTAACATGTATTTATTTCCTTATTACATTTACAAGAGCAATCAGCCTTATTTATGTGAAACATTTTGATTTACTAGTGTTTATTAGCCTCTACTCCTTAATAACATGGGCACTTTTAGTCATGATCGTCTATATTATCAACAATGTAGACATGCAAATAGAAAATCAGAAACATATCCAGGTAGCAGAGCGATTAAACACAGTAAGTCAGTTAGCGGCTTCCATAGCTCATGAAGTGAGAAACCCTATGACCGCGATAAAAGGTTTTCTGCAGCTCATAAGGAAAGACACGAACTTAACCGAAGAACAAATAAAATATATTGATATATCTTTGGATGAATTAAAGCGGACTGAAGCGATAATAAATGATTATTTGTCTCTCTCCAAGCCATCTAAAAAAGACTCAAATACTCGGTTAAACATTTCTTCAGAATTAAAATCGATTACGGAAGTTATAACATCGTATACAAATACGAACACAATTGCGATTTCTTCTACCATTGAAGAAGAATTATATTGTAAAGGAAAAAGAAATGAATTTAAGCAAGCAATCATTAATATTATGAAAAATAGTGTAGAAGCAATAGGTGCAAACGGCAATCTAACCGTCAAAGCATATAAAAGAAGTAATAAAGTTTATATAGATATAAAAGATGATGGAATAGGAATGACGAAAAAACAAACAGAGCAGTTAGGTACACCCTATTATTCCACAAAGGATAAAGGAACAGGTGTTGGATTAACGATTACATACAGGATTATTAGAGAAATGAATGGTGATATATTGGTTCAAAGTACAAAAGGGGTAGGGACTGTATTTACGGTCGCGTTACCTTTTGATAAATAACTCCATTTCCATTTTCCATACATGGTTAATACGAGTAGTTATTCGAGGGGAGGTAGTCTATTTTTATTCCATATGAGCATCTAAATGTTATGTCTTAAAATGTAAAAGAATGGAGGACTAAAACGATGTCAAATATTCAGTCTAAGTTATCCACGAAGGATGAAGAACTATTACAACTGGCAAAGTTAACATTAGACCGTTATGAAATCAATGTTAAAGAAGTGTTCTACTTAGTTGAAGAAACAAATATCTTCTTTAAGGTAATGGATCAATCGGGGAATTCATACGCATTAAAACTATTCCAAGAAGAGTCTAGTACATTAGAGGATAACCTAGCAGAAATTTTCATGATCAATCTTGTCACAAAAAATAGTAATATATCTCTTCCATCGGTAATACAGGCAAAGGACGGCAGCTACGTTCAATTCATTAACTCAAGGCGACTAGCCCTCTATACGTGGCTAGAGGGGGATGATTTTTCTGGTAAGGAAAGTGATGAACTCTTTATAAAATTCGGTGAACTAACTGCTCAGTTGCATCAGTCAACATATGGTGTGTCAATTCCGGATACTGTTTCTCCCAAAAGATGGGATAAGGTTTTTTATTATAATGGGGAAACAGCTGTCTACAAAAACGAAGAATACAAAAACGTTCTAACAGCTGAATACTATGAACTGATGGATAAAATTATCCCATTTTTAGACAAAGCATTATTATCTTATTATCAAAAAAATGAACAGCATATTCAATTGATTCATGCAGATCTGAACCCTTGGAATGTAAAAGTTTACGAGGATGAATTACGTATTCTTGATTTTGAGGAAGCTTTACTTGGTCTACCGGTTCATGATATTTCAATCATGTTATACTATTATGACTATGAGGAGAACATAGATTTTGATAGGGTTAAAAAGCTCTATTTTCAAGGATACGAAAAGGTGTGTCCTTTACCTTCGTTTACTGATTATGACATTGACCTGCTCATGACAGCAAGAAGAATTAATTTCTTAAATTATATTCTGTTACTCAGTGATAACCCCGAAAGCTTTATTACGACTAATATTCAACGGGTAAATGACTTTATTAATAAATATAATATCCAACTACCGTAAGTCGATAAGGATGATGAAAGTCACATTAAGTGCATTGTAGCTTGAAAAATGTAATTTTATGTTATCTACCTATTGACAAATAATAAAGAATTGCATATCCTTATTTAAACCAATCATTCGGAAAAATTCGTTGACGAGAAAGAGTAAATATGGAATCTGATCTACAGAGAGTTGACACTTGGTGAAAGTCAATGTTCAGACCATATTGAAAATCCTCTCTGAGAAGCAAAGCTGAAGTAAGTAAGCTTTGACGGTATCCTACCGTTAAAAGGGACACGTATGATAGTACGTTGTATGAGCGCTATGTATCCGTATTTATTAAGTAGGATTCATAGAAGTAAGGTGGTAACGCGAGATAAACTCGTCCTTATTATAGGGGCGAGTTTTTTTATTTTACTCAACATTAGGAGGGGAATGAATATGAAAAGAGTGAATGTAAATGAAAGTCCTGCTGAGAGGGAGAGGCGTATTCAAAAGCTGTGGAATGAACAAAATGTTTTCCAACAATCTGTTACAAAACAGGAAGGGAAAGAAACCTTTGTATTTTATGAAGGCCCTCCTACAGCAAATGGACTTCCCCATGCGGGACATGTGTTAGGGAGAGTCATTAAAGATTTTGTTGCGCGTTATAAGACGATGACTGGATATCAAGTAAAGCGTAAAGCAGGGTGGGATACTCATGGACTCCCAGTTGAATTAGGTGTGGAAAAACAGCTGGGCATCTCTGGAAAAAGTGATATAGAAAAATACGGTGTGGAGAAATTTATTGAAAAGTGTAAGGATAGTGTATTTGAATATGAAAAACAGTGGAGAACATTTACGGAGAAAATTGGATATTGGGTAGACATGGAGGATCCTTATATTACCTTAGATAACAAATATATCGAATCTGTCTGGTATATCTTATCTACAATCCATCAAAAAGGATTGCTCTACAAGGGGCATCGAGTAACACCTTACTGTCCAAGCTGTCAGACTTCGTTAAGTTCACATGAAGTTGCACAAGGATATAAGGATGTGAAGGATCTATCTGTCACAGCAAAATTTAAGATTAAGGATACAGACAATGAATACATTCTCGGCTGGACAACGACGCCTTGGACGCTTCCAGCTAATGTCGCTCTGGCCGTTCATTCAGAATTAAATTATGTAAAGGTGCTACAAAACGAAGAAGTATATGTAGTAGCGGAAGATCGGTTAAACGATGTGATAAAAGGTGAATATACATTGCTTAGTACTCATAAAGGAAAGGATCTACTTGGCTTATCCTATATTCCTCCATTTCCATATGTTCAGGTAAGTAAAGGGAATAAAGTGGTCGAAGGTCAATTTGTTACTAACAAAAGTGGAACTGGAATTGTTCATATAGCTCCTGCCTATGGAGAAGATGACTACCAAGTAGTTATGGAAAATGGCTTTGATTTTGTGAATGTAGTGAATCAAGCTGGTTGTTATACAAGTGAGGCAGGCGAGCTACAAGGAAAGTTTGTGAAAGATTGTGATGTTGAAATCATAAAGATGTTAGCTAATAATGGACTATTGTTTGATAAAGAAAAGTATGAGCATAGCTATCCTCATTGCTGGCGGTGTGATTCTCCATTGTTGTACTACGCAATGGAAGGTTGGTTTATTAAAACAACTGCTATCAAAGATGTAATGAAGAAAAATAATGATTCAGTCGAGTGGTATCCAGAGCATATGAAAAATGGTCGCTTCGGAAACTTCTTAGATAACATGGTTGATTGGAATCTCGGCCGGAATCGCTATTGGGGTACTCCGCTGAATGTATGGGTATGTCACTCTTGTGATCATCAATATGCTCCTTCAAGTATTGAGGATATGAGGAAACATGCAAAGAGTGATGTCCCACAAGATATTGAACTGCATAAACCTTATGTGGATCAAGTTGTACTAAGCTGTTCATGCTGTGGTGATGATATGTTTCGAACAAAGGAAGTAATCGATGTTTGGTTCGATAGCGGTTCCATGCCCTTTGCCCAATATCATTATCCTTTTGAAAATAAAGATGAGTTTGATTCACAATTTCCAGCAGATGTCATTGCTGAAGGTGTGGATCAAACGAGAGGATGGTTCTACAGTCTACTAGCTGTTTCATCATTAATTACTGGAAAGGCACCATACAAAAGGGTTTTATCACTCGGGCATATTTTAGATGAAAATGGACGTAAGATGTCCAAGAGTAAAGGCAATGTAATCGATCCTATGGAATTGATGGATGAGTTTGGCGCAGATGCATTAAGATGGGCTCTTTTGTCAGATAGTGCTCCTTGGAATAATAAGAAGTTCTCCAAGCAAGTAGTGAATCAAGCGAAGTCAAAGGTCGTGGATACATTAGTCAATATCCATTCATTCTATACTCTTTATGCAGAAATCGATCAATTTGATCCAGCTAATGAAGAGAAAGGAACACAATCTCTATTAGACAAGTGGGTATTATCTAGGTTAAATACCGTTATTAAAAAGGTAAAGGGTTATTTAGACGAGTTTGAGTTTACGAATGCTGCCAGGGAATTATTCCTTTTTGTGGATGAATTAAGTAATTGGTATATCAGAAGATCTCGTGACAGGTTTTGGAGTGAGGGGATGAGTGATGACAAACTAGCAGCTTATCATACACTTTATGAAGTGTTAGTTAAACTAAGCCAATTATTAGCACCATTCATCCCATTTATCGCAGAAGATATCTATATGAATTTAACAGGTAAGAGTGTTCACCTATCAGATTTTCCTGCTTCAGAAGAGGAAGTCATGAATCGTCAACTTGAACAAGAAATGGATTCTGTTCTTCAAATCGTTGAACTTGCAAGATCGATTAGAAATTCAACGGGTATCAAAACAAAGCAACCACTCTCTGAACTTTTAATATTGTCAAATAGTAACGAGAATATTGAGTTTCTAAGTGGCTACTCAAGTATCATTAAAGACGAGGTAAATGTAAAGGAAATTGTAACAGATGCATCAGCTGAAGTCTTCAAGTATTCACTGAAGCTAAATTATTCTACTGCAGGTTCAAAATTAGGAAAAGAATCGAATCAAGTAAACCATTTCTTACGAAAACTAGATGCAAAAGAGTCTTTGGAGGTTGTAGAAAATGGATTTGTACTTATCACACTTCCTAATGGTGATGAGGTTCGCATTGATCTAACAGATATTCTAGTTGAAAAAAATACAGAGGAGCACATGGAACTAGGTGCAAACCGAGACTATACCGTTATGCTTAATACTTTGATAAGTGACGAATTAAAAAAGGAGGGTCTTGCAAGAGAATTTATCCGAGCTGTTCAGAATTATAGAAAAGAACTAAACCTACCTGTTGAGAAGAGAGTCAATGTAATAATTGATGTAAATAGTCGATTCGAGGAGGTCATTAACACTTATGAAAGCTTGTTAAGGCAAAACCTCTTGGTGAATAGTTTTGCTTTTGGTGTGAAAGAAGATATGAACTATGTGACAATTGAAAATCAACAAGTAGGAATATCGTTTACAACTTAAGTAATAAGACCCCTAATGAGTATTGGGGGTCTTATTTATAAGATAAGCGTACAATGTCAAATACTTTTTTTTAGTTTTAGGGTAACTCAAATACACTTACTGTAATATCCTTTTTTTACAAGTAACAATTAACCAAGTTATCTAT
>NZ_JBHUEM010000052.1:0-77571 GCF_042680805.1 Bacillus salitolerans
TGACAATCATACAATGAAAGGTTATTATTTTTATCTGGTATATTTGGGTAATAAGTGTTTCATCTTATCTAGCAGAAACTGTCTACTTTAGTTTAGCAGTCACAAATGTTTGATAAAATATAACTAAATTATAAAGAGGGTTAAAAATTATGTTTGATTTTTTTAATGCAAACTTAGAGCAATTAATTGTCCATAAAATAGGGAATAAGCTACGAGAAGAGGGAATAATTTTCTCAGAAAAACCACAAGACATACAGGACGAAAACATGAAGGAAATATTATTAAAGTACTTTTTGTCGTCATTTAATTTTGAAAAAGTCTACCGATTTCACCATGAAAGTGACTTGAATCTTAATGAAATCTATACTTATTTATCAAGAGTTTTTCGAATGGAAAACGAATTATTTGAAGAATCATCTAACATTGCCCGTTTTTTATATAGTAAATCGTATCATCCAAGAATAAAAAGTGGTGAACTTTATATCTCATATATATCAAACTGTATTATTAATGGTAAAAGTACTGATTGTATTGGAATTTTTAAATCGGAAAATAGAGACCACTTTCTAAAGGTAAATAGTGAGGAAAATAATTTAAGTATTTATGTTGATCAAGGAATTGATATGAAGAGACTTGAAAAGGGCTGTATTGTTTTTAATGTTGATGAAAAACAAGGTTATAAGGTTTTAGTTATTGATAATACCAAGTCAAATTCAGAAGAGGCAAAATACTGGAAAGTTGACTTCTTAAATGTAACTTCAGAAAAGAATAATACTTATTATACTGAGAAGTATATAAAGATTTGTAATAATTTTTATGATAAAGCTTATGAAAGCGGAGATTATGAAAAACAAGAAATTATCGAAAAGAAGAATCAAACTTTAAACTATTTTTCTTCTAATGACCACTTTGATATCGATGATTATTCCTCGAGGATAATCAAAAGTGAAAAATACATTAATGAATTTAATAAAATAATAAAAAGCTCAGAAGAAATACCAATGAGCAAATTCAATATAGAACCAAATGTTGTTAAGAAAGAAATAAAGAAGTTCAAAAACATAATAAAATTAGATAATAATTTTGAACTTACAATAAAAACAAATAACAAAGATGGTGAATTAGAAAAAGGCTTCGATGAGGAAAAACAAATGTTCTTTTATAAGATTTATTATAAAAGAGAATTTTAATTAGGAGAGATATATATGGCCGGGGGAGAATTCCCAAAAAAACTTGGAGAATATGGTGAAAAGATAGTACAAAAAATATTACCCTTAATTGGGTATAATTCTGTAATAAATAATTTTGATATCAAATGCTATGACAATGAAGAACATAAAAGAACAAATGCAAAAGGCCATAGACAATCACATGGTGTTGATCATTTGTTTTCTTATAATTGTCCTTTAAGGGATAATACTATAGAAAATGTGATTATTTCAGCTAAATATCAAGATAATTATCCTGACAATGAGAAGGAGATTACAGAAAATTTCAAAAAGTTTTCAAAAGAAATTGTGCAAACTATGCAGTGTATTGATTATAGTGAGGAGTATACTCAAAGAATTGCCAGTCCACAATTACATAATCCAGATATAAAAAAGACAGGGGTAATATTTTGGTTAGCAAATGATGATTCTATTGATTCAGGTGTAATTGAAAAAATAGAAAATTTTAGAATGGAAGATTTAAATTTCGAATCAATTTATCTTGTAGATAATAAAAGGGCAAATTTCATCTTTTTAGTTTTAAATTTTATTAAATTGACTTATGGTAATACAGTACACGATTTCTACTATCCTGATACTGGTTATAATCACGATCCTAGAACAAAGAAATATAGTGGAAGTATATTACCAGTTCAATTTATTAATTCGAATATTATTCCTATAAAATTACAAACAGATTCAAAAACACTTTTATTGTTTATTAATGAAAACTTTAACGATGAAAATTTAAGAAGAATGATGGGATTAGCACACAATTTCACAAGGAATTTTAGTGGTAATGTAATTATACATTTTCCGGACTATGGTGGAGTTCATCATGTTTCCATTGTAGAAAAAGTTAAAAGTAATTTTACTGATCAGAATTTTGTAGGTAGTGTTTCAGTAAAATCATTTTTATTAAATGTTAATACATTAGGGGATGAATAATATGAGCAATGATGAAAACCAGAGCATTGAACGGCTAAGTATTGATGATATACTCCCGTATGGAGACATGATTAGGCCATTAATTGCTTCATCACTTTTAACAAGGACTGATTTAAAAGAATTGTTATTTAAGCGTGGAATATATACAGGAAGTTCAGAAAAGAGTATTACAATCCCAATACTATCTTCAACTCTTCTAACTCCAAACGAGTTTGAGATATTAAAATTGAAACAGACTACAAAAGAAAACACACCAAAGTTTGTTTCTAGAGAACTTATTTATGATTCTGATAAATCCTTATTTGATGTAGTGAAGGAAGACCTAATTTCAATAAGAGATATTGTTGGTAATAATGCAACTAATTATAAAATAATAAAAAGTACTCCCTTTACACCTATTAACCAAGATAAAAATAACTTAGAGCTTGAATATATTATTGAAAGAACGGATCCAACCAAAGATTTTTTTAACTCAACAAGTAGATATGAAGGGCGAATTAATTTACAACTTGATAAAGACCAAAATAAACTACAAGTATTGTTAGAATCAACTGCTCCTGAAACAAAGAGTTTGAATGAACTGTTGTATAAAGAAACTGTATTAAACCTAGAAAGAAAAAATTATATTAAAAAAGATAAAGAACAAAAAATAACTTTTGGAGAATTTAATAATGAAGAAAGAATAAAATTTTTATTGAGTCTACAAGGAATCGATAGGTTAAAAATTTTTGAATTTGATGAAGTGACAAGTTTTGAGGTTAGTTTTGATGAAAAAGTCAGCCTTCCTCAAGAAATTGATTGGATGGATAAAAAGGTTAAAAATATGATTCTAAAAGGTGAACAGCTACATGATACTGAAATATTAAAAAATTCAAAATTTCACTCATGTCTTTTAGTGTCAAGTGTTGTTGCAAATTATAGTTTTTCATCAAGAGACTCAAAGGGAGAATGTACCCTAGAATACGGTTTTTTTTCAAGAAAGAGAATACCATATCCAAATACAGAATTTGAATTTAAAATTACAAAATTAGTCGTAGATTCTAATCATACAACTAAATCAGAATATAAGGTAAAACGATTTTTATTGAGTTTGTTCAATAAATTTAAAAATGAGAAATACAATGAAATAAAAGGCGAAATATGAAGTGTATATGGTTGCTATGTGAATCAATACAACCGTCACTCAACCTTAATGTCCGCCTACAAAAACATCAGTGACGAAAAATTCCGCTACTTTATCCTCAAGCAAAAAGCCGATGTATTCCATGCGATGAAGAGCTTCTTTAAGAAGGAAGAAGAGAAGAAGATGTATGCTTAGTGAAAGAGAGGGAGACCTCTCTTTTTTATGTAATCAACGATTTTCCAGCTTTTAATTGATAGACCACTAGTGTATTACATGGCGCATTTGACATGATGGATAATTGTAAAATGTTTGTAAAACAACAAGTTTATATAACATGAAATGCGAGGAATTGATAAACTAAAAGTGAGACCTTTGTATAATAACGGTAAGCAATACAATTTACATACCTTCAGAAGCACTTACTGCAACTATTTTGATAGAAGGAGAGAAAATATGAAAAATTTCGTTAAGAATAATAGAATCATTCAAGTAATAGCGATTATCTTCCTCTTATATATAACGAATTTACTTTTACCGCGAACAGATACAAGCCTAGATGCCTCATGGTTTCCAAAAGAAAAGAATGCACCACTCATCATTGCACACCAAGCTGGCAACCAGGAGCGGCCATCCTCTACCAATCTTGCTTTTGAGCATGCTGTAGAAATTGGTGTGGATATACTTGAATTTGATGTTGCCTTAACGAAGGATCATAGACTTGTCACGATTCATGATCTGACAGTCGACCGTAATACAAATGGTACGGGTAGAGTTAGAGATAAAACCTATGAGGAGATACGAGCATTAGATGCAGGTTATGGACTTGAGGATGAGAATGGTCAACCCATTCGAGACATTGCTCTCAACCCATTTATTGATATTGGGGCTTATATCCCTGATTTAGAAGAGATATTTACTAAATATGGAGATAAAAAAATGGTTGTTGAACTAAAAGACTCTGCGGAGGATGGCAAAAAAAGCGCGGAGGTCTTTTGGAACTTAGTCAAGAAGTACGATATGCAACATAATATTGTGGTAGCAAGCTTTGATAAGGATACTCTATTAGAATTACGCAAGTTGTCAGATGGTCAAATTATTACTTCAGCTAGCCAAGGAGAAATGTATCCATATTATATTTTTCATCGACTAGGACTTCCTGTATTTAATAATTTTGTTTCATTTGAGATGCTCCATCTTCCTGTTGGTTATAACATAAAAGGTATCGAAATTGACTTAGCAACAAACGCAATGTTAAAAGATGCAGAGAAGCGCAACATGCCTGTCTATTATTGGACAATCAATGATAAGGAAGAAATGCGAGAGCTTGTAAGAATGGGTGTAGACGGAATCATGACAGATCGTCCGGAGCTATTACTTACTGTTTTACAAGAAGAAGGATTGCGATAAAAAAGAATGACACAATAAATACGTGTCATGAGGGTTTTATTACACCTATGACCTTTAAGGAAATTATCGGATAACGAACGACAGGTTGTTCCATAGAATCAGAAATTTACAGAATGATAAAAAGGATCACAGCCTGTCACAATATTGACATTTTAAACGAATGAAGCTATATTAATAGTAATATAATAATCGAGAGATGTTCTTTAACTTTTTTCGTTGACAGCGCTTTAGCGTGTTGTTAATTAACGAATTGGCAAGATGAAAAAGCTACTGCCTTTGGAAAAAGTATAAATAACGTAAATCGGTGTATTTCTTGGGCGAGTTGAAGTATTGCTAAGGAATAGACCATTTTTTATTTGGGGGGAGCAAAACTTGAAATCTAAAGGACTATTAGAATCAGAAATAAGTAAAGCCATCACACAATGGGAAAAGGATTTTCTTGGTAGAGGCTCTGTATCGGTTAAAACAGATATCTTGCGTGATATGGTCATCATCAATTTAAAAGGGATATTAACACCGGCTGAATATGCTGTTTGTGAATCAAAGGATGGCATGTTATCTATAAAGAAAATTCGCTCCGATTTGGTCGAATCAGGTATTGACGATTTAAAACAAATTATTTTCGAGCATACGGGAGAACAAGTCGATAGTTTTCATACGGATATTAGTACTCGTACCGGTGAACGAGTAATGGTGTTTAAACTTTTTAATGATCTTGAGAAAAATTTTAACTGAATAACGGGAGATCTTTAAAGGGCTTTTTTTAAAACCAGTTGAAGATAAACCGACAATCCAGGAATGAGTAGCTAAAAAGCACTCGTTTTTGAGATTGTCGGTTTTTTTTAGGAGGGAAAAGTATGAATGAAATCATAATGCAAAATATATTATCTCCAGTTGTTTTATTTTTTCTACTCGGTATTATTGCAGCCATTTTTAAATCTGATTTGAAGTTCCCTAATGGGTTAAGTGAAGCATTAAGTATTTATCTACTTATGGCGATCGGAATAAAGGGAGGAATAGAACTTTCACATTATGAGATTCACTCTGTGATTGCTCCCGTTCTAGGAGCGTTATTATTAGGAATCATCATTCCGCTTATCACCATTTTTGTTCTGAAGCTCCTTAAAATGGATTTAAAAAATTCGATTGGACTTGCCGCAACATACGGCTCTATCAGCATTGTTACATATGGAGCCGCTATCACCTTTCTTGATAAAAATGGTACATCTTATGAAGGATTTATGAATGCATTAGTTGTGTTAATGGAGAGCCCAGCTATTTTAGTTTCCTTACTTTTGTTGAAAATAATCGAGAGCAAACAAGATGTATCGGTATTTCCTTCACAAAGTATGGGTATTATCTCTAGGTATAGCTCTTTACTAGATAAGGAGGTACTTCGAGAAAGTATTTTCGGGAAAAGTATACTATTACTTGTTGGTAGCTTAATAATCGGTCTAATTCTAGGAGAACGTGCTGTCCCAATGGTGAAACCGCTATTTATGGACTTATATAATAGTATTTTAATCTTATTTCTATTAAATATGGGATTAATTGCGGGGCAACGATTACCAGAGGTTAAAAAGCACGGTATCAAATTATTACTGTTTGGGTTATTGATGCCACTTCTATTTGGGAGTTTAGGTGTCATGATAGGTGAATTGGTCGGATTATCCTTAGGCGGTGTTACGTTAATGGGGGTATTAGCTGGAAGTGCTTCCTATATTGCTGCACCAGCAGCTTTAAAAACCTCTGTTCCAGAAGCGAATCCGTCCATCTATTTAGGCTTAGCCTTAGGAGTCACGTTTCCTTTTAATTTAATTATTGGTATACCCGTATATTATGAACTCGCTAAATGGATTCACTAAGAGGTGATACGGCGATTATAACAGGTGTTAACTAGTTTATTAGCAGTCATTACTGTGAAAAAAGTAAGAAGAACTGATGATTCTAAACTTTGATTGGTTGATTTCACAACCGTATAGGTAATGAAAAAGCTTGAGAGTTTAAAGCTGTTATGTAAGAAAAAGGGACATAGGCTAAGCCTATGTTCTTATTTATTTCCGAATCCCTAATCATATTCTCTAGTAAGTCTACTAATAAATGTAAATCAATTATTTACTGAAGGTTTCTTAGTTGATAGAATAGTGGATATTGATTTGGAGGGATTGCATGACCTTTATTGTACGTAAACTATCAAAAGATGATGGGGAAATGGTTTACCCGATTCGTCAAGAGGCTTATCGCCAAAACAAAGGAGCATCATCCTTAATCGATAAGATTGATAAAGATCGGATGAAAGTGCAGCTCGCTCTCGTGAACCGTGGTTCAAACATGGTAATAGGTTACAGCTTATTATGGGAACAAGTTACTTCACCCCTCATACACCGACTCGAAATACAATTACACCCTGATTATAAAATAGTAGAACTGTTAAACATGCTGTATCAATCAACCACACAAGGCTTGTCTGAAATCGATTCAAAAGCGATACAAACAAGGTTGTTAGAGAGCCAAACATATGAACTTGAGTATTTTATAAAACAAGGATTTTTAGAAGATCATAGAATGGAGAAAGTGTACTTAGACCTTCAAGATAAATCATTGAACATCCATGAACATGCTCAACCGAATATATCGATCACTACTTTAGCAAAAGAAAAACGAGTTGATGGTCATTATAATGAAAAATTAAAGGAATTAAACGAGAGGACTTGGTTCGATTTTCCGAGAGAGGCCTTACTTCCACCTATGCCACCGAATGATAATTGGTTACACTATGAAAATAATATAGAGGAAGCATTTTTCATTGCGAAAGATGGTAATCAGTTCATTGGATATAGCCACCTTTGTACATTTAGTGATACATCGAAAAAGCTCCTTCAAGGAAATACCGCTGTCTTAGGTGAGTTTCGAGGAAAAGGTGTTGCCACTGCCTTAAAAATAGAAGGGATTCAATATGCTCAAGCAAATGGCTATGAGGGAATCTTCACGTCCCATCGCAATACGAATATTCCGATGAATACGGTTAATGAAAAATTAGGATGGAAAAGATATGTGAGTGAAGTGAGACTGCAAAAGCTTCTATAATTATACTTACCATTGGAAATGTTCTTGAGCTTGAATTGAAAAAGGCAATCAAAGACATTTTGCTCTACAATCGTCATGAAAATGTCTAAGAGAAGGGAACTCAAAGACATTTCCCCCTCTAATCGTCAAGAAAAAGTCGATAGAAAGGGAAAATAGCATACGAACCAAGGTTCCGGTTACGTATGCTATTTCCTTGATAAAAGATTGACTTCTTTAATTGAAACTACAAACTTTGGCTCTTTACTTTTGCCGCAATAATAAATAGATAAAGTATGGTGCTCCTATGAGCGCAGTCATGATCCCAGCAGCGATTCCGTCTGGGTCAGCGAGATTCCGTCCAATGGTGTCCGCTAGTAGAAGTAACCAGCCTCCAAGTAGGAGACATATTGGTAGGAACAGCTGGTTTCTAGGGCCAACTAGTGCTTTGGCAATGTGAGGGGCCATCAATCCAATAAACGCGATGCCGCCTGTTACTGATACGGCAGCCGCGGCTAATGCTACTGCCGAAAGGAGCAAGACCAGTCGTTCTCGCTCAATCGAAACGCCGACACCAATTGCAACCGATTCCCCTAAGCCTAATACATTTAATCGATTTGCTTTGTATAAACTAAAAGGAATTAGTACGATGAGCCACGGTAAAATCGCCCATATAAACGGCCAATCAGTTCCCCAAATACTACCTGCTAACCACCTTGCAATAAAATCTACTTTTTCACGATCAGATGAAGAAATCAGCACTACCATTAAACCGGATAATGCCATCTGAAATCCAACACCCGTTAAAACAAGTCGAATAGGTCGAAGACCAACTCGTTTACTGTAGGAGAATAAATAAATCAAACAAGCTGTTAGTAATGCACCGAAAAAACCGACCGCTGGTAGTACATAAATAAACGAACTAGCACTAATTGGAAAGTACAAAAAGAAGAGAGCGACTCCCACTCCTGCACCCGCATTAATGCCAATAATTCCAGGATCAGCTAAATCATTTCTCGTAATCCCTTGTAAAATTGCCCCCGAAACTGCGAGTGCCATTCCGGCAAGAAGGGTAATCACTATTCGTGGGAGGCGAATCGAAAATAACACAAACTCTTCTTTGTTGGTTCCTTGACCAAGCAAGGTAAGAAGGAGTCTATTATAGGAAAGGGAAGAGTAACCAAGACCCATACCAATAACTATCGTGATTAGAATGAATACAATTAATAAAAGTAAGAAGATCCGCTGTTTTCTGATTAAACTTGGATGAATCATGAGAATGCTCTGCCTCCTTTTCGGACGATTAATAAGAAGAAAGGAAGGCCCAATAATGCGACAATGGCGGATACCGGTGTTTCAAATGGAGCATTTAGATTCCGTCCAAGTGTGTCAGCGAGGATTAAAAAAGTTGCTCCAAACATAGCTGACATCGGCAAAATATAACGATAATCGGTTCCGACAACTAACCGGACAATATGAGGGACCATAAGCCCTATAAAGGCTAGGTTTCCGACTAACGCAACCGCTGAGCCTGCTAGAATAACAACAACGAAAAATAATAGAAATTTGATAGTGGTCGTTTTTTGTCCAAGTCCAATGGCCACTTCTTCATTTAAACTGAGGATTGTAAGCTGTCTTGAGAAAAATAATGAAATGACAATCCCAATTATGATGAAAGGAACAATGACTTGAAGCTGTCCCCACGTTGTTCCGATGATTCCACCAGCACTCCACATTGAAATATCCTTTGAAATCTTGAAGTACAATCCGATTCCTTCCGCAATGGCATACAAAAAGGCCGAAACAGCTGCACCTGCTAAGACAATTCGAAATGGTGAAAACCCGCCTTTTCTTGCACTTCCTATACTCACAACTAAAATCGTTCCTAATGCTGCACCGATAAAACAAGCAACCATAATGACAAAATAATTTGCTGTTGGAATAAGCGCAATCGTTAAAGCAAGAGCGGCATTTGCACCCGCGGTTAGGCCTAATAGGCTAGGATCGGCTAGTGGGTTTCGAGTAATTCCTTGCATAATCGCACCTGCAACTGACAGTCCCGCCCCTACAAAGGCAGCAGCGACTTCTCTAGGTAAGCGAATTTCGCGGAGCATAATCAGTGTATCTGTTTTTACACTTGAGAATAGAGCAAGAAATACCTCTTTTGTCGTCGTGTCAGCAGCACCAAATATCATCGCAATAAAGAAAACAAGGACAAACAATAGGAAACTAAGTAGTAGTTTAATTGTAAAGGGAATGGAAAGTATGTATGTTTTCATAGTACCTCAGCTCTCTACCAGAATTGAAGAAGAGGAATTCTTACGAGAAGAATTCCTCACATGATATTAGTTTCCAAGAAATGATTCAATAAAGAATTCTAGTTGATACTCAAGTGTAATCGGATCATTGAAATAGAATTCCTTTGCATTTGCTACATATACTTGATTATTCTTTACAGCAGGAATGTTTTTAAACGTTTCAGACTCCATAAATGAAGTTTCTGTATCTTCTGCTTTGCTCACAATTAGGTAATCACCAGCAAACTCAGGTAATACTTCAAGAGATAAAGAATAGTAACCAGGCTCTAAGGCCATTTCTTTTACTTTTTCAGGCATATTCAGCTTCATTTCTTGGTATAGAATTTCTGTTCCGCGAGCCCAATTATCTCCAAATACATATAGTTCTTTATTAAAGTTCTCAATAACTGAAACCGTTGCATGTTCTCCAATTTTTGCTTTGATTTCAGTTCCAGCTTCAGCTGCACGAGCTTTGAAATCATCGATCCAAGCTTTTGCTTCTGCTTCTTTATTTACTAGTTTTCCAATTTCTAAGTGTTGTGTTAAATAATCAAGCTTTCCGTAAGTAAATGTAACAACAGGGGCAATTTCCTGTAGCTTTTCTACATTTTTCATGCTAGATAATCCGATAATTAAATCTGGCTCTAGCTCAAGAATTTTTTCCAAGTTTTCATCCGTTACTTCTTCAACACCATCTAGCTCGTATCGAGGATTATTTTTTGACCAAGAATCTACACCAACAACTGGTACATCAAGAGCAAGTACATTTCCTGCAAAAGTTGATAGTACGATGACACGCTCAGGATTTGCTGGAACTTCTACCGGACCATTTTCAGATTCATATGTAATGGTTCCAGATTGTGTTTCTCCTGTTGATTGATCCGTTGTAGTTTCACTTTCTGTTTGCGTTTCTGTCTCAGCTGTCTCGTTTGCTGCATCTGTGCAAGCACTAAGCATGAGTACTAGTAACAGTAGGAATGGTATGAGTAATTTTTTCATGTTGATTAACTCCTTTTAATAGGTTGTAAGTTATACACATCGGCTTTTGAGTCCTAGGATCTCTTCCGATTGTTGCATCAACTTGAAACACTTCTTGTAGCACGTCTCGGGTAATGACTTCTTCACAATTACCTGCTTTCACAATCTGTCCATCCTTTAATGCGATGAGATAATCTGCAAAGCGGGCTGCCTGATTTAAGTCGTGAAGAACCATCACGATCGTGCGTTTCTGTTCCCGGTTAAGCCTTTGTAAAAGCTCAAGAACCTCGAGTTGATGAGCCATATCTAAGTATGTGGTTGGTTCGTCTAGAAAAATCATTTCTGTTTCCTGAGCAAGTGACATAGCAATCCATACACGCTGACGTTGTCCGCCTGATAAAGCATCTACAGGATGATACTTGAAATCGATTGTTCCGGTTACTTCAAGTGCCCAATTGATTACTTCTATATCCTTTTTAGTTAACCGGCCAAATCCTTTTTGATAGGGAAAACGCCCGTACGACACCAATTCACCGACCGTTAAGCCACTCGCACTTTCAGGAGTTTGAGGTAAAATCGCCATTTTTTTGGCAAGAGCCTTCGTGTCTTCTTTTGTAATACTCCCACCGTCAAGAATAATGGACCCCTTCTCGTGCGGGATAATCCGTGTCATTGCTTTTAACAGGGTAGATTTACCACAACCATTTGAGCCGATAATCGTTGTAATTTTTTGATCTGGTATATGGATACTAAGATCTTTCACAATTAACCGTTCGCCGTAGCTGACTTGTAAATCATTTGTGTAAAGACGTACCATGATAATCCTCCAATTGGAAAAATCTAGTTAATATTGATAATCATTATCAACATAATGTACAATGTAACTATAATTCTATTGATAATGATTGTCAACCTCATTTGTTGTGTTAGAAAAACTTGCTAATACGTTGGAGCAAACGTTGATGTTGGTTCTTTTGAAATCAAAATTTCATTAGGAACAGGTGCTGAGAGTGAAAAAGTTGGGTTAGGGAGTGTGTATCGTGAAGGAAATGGATCTTTTTGATGTGACGATTATTGGTGGAGGTCCTGCTGGGCTTTATTCAGCATTTTATAGTGGACTTCGTGAAATGAAAACGAAAATTATTGAATTCCAGCCCCAATTAGGAGGGAAAATTCATATTTACCCTGAGAAATTGATTTGGGACGTGGGGGGACTAACACCAACATCAGGCGCTAATCTAATCAAACAGCTTGTTGAACAAGGATTAACCTTTGATCCAACAGTTGTTTTAAATGAACGAATCACTTCCATATCGAAAAATGAAGAGGGTATGTTTGAATTACATGGTTCAAGTGGGCAAATCCATTATTCAAAAACGGTAATAGTTGCCGTAGGTAGTGGAATTCTAAAACCACAAAAGCTTACAATCGAAGGGGCAGAACGATTTGAGATTTCGAACTTGCATTATACAGTTAAATCGTTGCAGTATTTCAAGGATAAAACGGTCGTCATTTCAGGTGGAGGTAATGCTGCGATAGACTGGGCAAACGAACTGGAGCCTGTAGCCAAAAAAATATACTTAACACATCGGAAGCCAAATTTATCAGGACATGAAGCACAAATAACCCAGTTAATGAACAGTTCTGCGGAGTGTTTAATGAATACGAGTATTACGAAGCTACTCGCATCGCCTAATCAAGAGGAAATTGAGCGTGTTGAGTTAACAAATCATGAAACTGGAGAAGTCTTGTATTTGGTTGTGGATGATATTGTGATTAATCACGGTTTTGAACGGGACGCCTCCTTGCTTGAAAATAGTGACTTATCGATTGATATACTAGATCATTTCTATATTTCAGGTACTGTTTCGAGCGAGTCATCTGTAAAAGGACTTTACGCGGCAGGGGATATACTGAAGCATGAGGGGAAATTGAACTTGATTGCAGGGGCCTTCCAGGATGCCGCGAATGCGGTTAACAAGGCAAAGCAATATATTCAGCCTGATGCTGCTGGAGTGGCCATGGTATCTTCACATAATGAAGTGTTTAAACAAAGAAATCGTGAGCTTGTTAAAAAAATGCTATTGTCACAATAATAAAAAAAGAAAGGATCTTCTCTTGCAAGAAGGTCTTTTTCTATTTGTATAAAGCTCCTTTCACTTTTATAATAAATATAGGAAAAGAAGCGGTATTTTACTGTGGCAATAGGAGTGAGAGGTATTTCAACTGAAAAATATTTATTAGATCAATCTATTGGTTATAAACTATTTCATGCTTCACGATTAATGAGTAATCGGTTAAATCAAAATTTTCAGCTTCATGGATTTGAGATTACATATGAGCAGTGGCAAATATTAAGTAGATTGTATGAGAAGGATGGGCTGACACAAAATCAACTTGCTATGAAAAATGAACGAGATCAAGCTAGTATTTCTCGTTTAATTGACAATATGATAAAACGTAATTTAGTTAGACGAGAACCAAACAATGAAGATAGACGAATTAAGCATATCTATTTAACGGATGAATCAAAACAAATACAAAGGGATCTCGAAGGATTAGCGCTCACGACGATATCACAAGCAACCCAAAATATGACTGAAGAAGAATTAAAAATGTGTTTAAAAAGCTTAGATTTAATTCGAACTAACTTACAAGAACTCTAGAAGGTGACTCATTCACCTTCTATTTTTTTTGTAGACTTTTTAGAACTTCCACACGTTTCTAGGTAGGCTAGCCAAAACATCATTCATAGTAGATGATTCAATCAGTTTTTTTTATAATCCAACGATTATTGACCACATTCCAACTTTTTTAGAGAAGATGGAAAAGAGTGACGTCTTTGAGAATTGTCCAGTAGAAGTAGTACAAATGGTGAACTAGAAAAAAATATTAAAAAATTGGAAAAAGAGCATTGACTATGATAATGATAATTGTTATCATTACAACGGTAATACTTGTTTAAACAAGTATTATTTTCTTGTCAGTTATTGATAATGATTATCTTTTGCTTTTGTAATAAAATCTCTTAAACTGAGAGGACTTCATATGAAACTTCGTTATTTGGTCAGTTTACTTATTATACTATCTTTTGTTTCGCTTTTTGTTGGTGTCTCAAATGTATCACCGTTGGACATTTTTCAATTAACGGAAGATCAAAAGGAAATTTTATTCATTAGTCGATTTCCAAGGCTAATGAGTATATTAATCGCTGGTATGTCCATGAGCATCGTTGGTTTAATCATGCAGCAGCTTAGTCGGAACAAATTTGTATCTCCGACGACAGCCGGAACAATGGATTCTGCAAGATTAGGGGTGTTAGTAGCCTTACTATTATTTCCAGCAGCAGGAATGCTTGAAAAAATGGCGATTGCATTTATTTTTGCACTGTTAGGAACTTTTATTTTCATGAAAATTCTAGACAAAATCAAATTTAAGGACGCGATCTTTATACCACTAGTTGGGTTAATGTTTGGAAATATTGTAGGGTCGTTAACCACATTTTTTGCGTATAAATATGATCTCATTCAAAGTATAGGTTCCTGGCTTCATGGGGATTTTTCGATGATTATCAAAGGCAGATATGAACTTTTATACATAAGTATCCCAGCCGTCATTCTTGCTTACCTTTTTGCGAACCGATTTACGATTGCGGGAATGGGTGAGGACTTTGCTACGAATCTAGGACTCAACTACAAGCATGTTGTCAACATCGGGTTAATTATTGTGGCGCTCGTATCTGCCGTTGTATTACTAACAGTGGGTACACTACCATTCTTAGGATTAATTATTCCTAACATTGTATCGATTTACCAAGGCGATCATTTAAAAAATAGTTTGCAGCATACGGCTGTTCTTGGAGCTGTGTTCGTATTAGTTTGTGATATTTTTGGTCGCATCATTATTTTCCCTTATGAAGTATCGATTGGGTTAACGGTGGGTGTCATTGGAAGCGGTATCTTCCTGTATTTACTACTGAGGAGAAGAGCACATGGCTTATAAAACGAAACTTATTAGTCTCACAATCTTATCTATTTGCTTAATAGCCTTGTTCTTATTTTGGGATATTGGAGAGCACTGGGAATATGTACTTCCTAAAAGAGCTATTAAAATATTTGCCATCATCATTACAGGAAGCTGTATTGCCTTTTCAACCATCGTGTTTCAAACGATTACAAATAATAGAATCTTAACGCCAAGTTTAATCGGACTTGATTCCCTGTATTTATTGATTCAAACCGTGATTGTATTCTTATTTGGCGGGACTACACTAGCCATGATGAGCAGGGAGTACCATTTTCTATTATCCGTAGGTCTCATGATTATCTTCGCCTTGCTGTTATTTAAATATATCTTCAAAAAAGAAGGTAAAAACATTTACTTCCTGTTGTTAATCGGGATTATTATGGGTACGTTTTTTGAAAGCATCTCGTCCTTTATGCAGCTACTCATTGATCCGAATGAATTTCTAGTCGTGCAAGATTCGATGTTTGCTAGCTTCAATAATGTGAATACAGACCTCCTCTTAATCTCTGTTGTGTTATTAGTGGCGATTACAGTTTATTTCTCTAGGTTTGTAAAATTTTTAGATGTCATTTCACTTGGAAGAGATGAAGCCGTTAATTTAGGTGTTAATTATGATCATGTTGTGAAGCGATTGTTAATCGTTATTGCAGTTCTTGTATCTATTTCAACTGCGTTAGTGGGACCGATTACGTTTTTAGGATTACTCGTCGCAAATGTGGCACATGAATTTTTACGAACATACAGGCATTCTTTCTTAATCTCAGGTTCGATTTTGATTAGTATCGTAGCGCTTGTAGGTGGACAATTTTTAGTCGAGCGAGTGTTTACCTTTTCCACAACAATTAGTGTCATCATTAACTTTGTAGGTGGCGTGTACTTTATTTACCTACTGTTAAAGGAGAATAAAACATGGTAGAAGTGAAAAATGTATCGAAAAAGTATGGAACGAAACCAGTAGTTGAGAATGTTTCCCACAGTATTCAAAAAGGGAAAATCACTTCATTTATCGGAGCCAATGGGGCTGGAAAGAGTACGCTTCTTTCGATGATTTCAAGGCTAATTCCGAGGGACGCAGGTCACGTTCTCCTAGAGGGTAAGGAGATTACTTCTTATAAAAGTAATGAACTAGCTAAATCTATTTCAATCCTAAAACAATCGAACAATGTAAATATCCGAATTACGATAAAGGAATTAGTAAGTTTTGGTCGGTTTCCTTACTCTCAAGGAAAGCTTAGGGAAGAGGACTGGAAATATGTAAATGATGCAATTTCATATATGGAGCTTGAGGCATTACAAGATAAGTTTATTGATCAATTAAGCGGTGGTCAGCTTCAACGAGCATACATTGCCATGGTATTAGCTCAAGATACAGAGTATATCCTTTTGGATGAGCCACTCAATAATTTAGATATGAAGCATTCTGTTCAGATTATGAAGGCGCTTCGAAAAATGGTAGATGAGTTAGGCAAAACGATTATCCTCGTCATTCATGATATAAATTTTGCTTCCTGCTATTCCGATTTTATCGTTGCTTTGAAGGATGGAAAGGTGATCAGAGAAGGGAAAACAGAAGAAATAATTACAAATGAAGTTTTGAGAGAAGTGTATGGCATGGAATTTCAAATCCAAGAAATTGATGGAAAAAAGATTTGTGTGTATTTTTCATAAGAAACGATAGTAAGGCCCGTTTTTTGCGGGATAAACATGTGTGTAATAATCATTTTTATATATAAAAAAATTAAAGGAGAGATTAACATGAAAAAAAATATTCTTTCAATTTTTATGATTGCAATGCTAGCCCTCGTTTTAGCAGCGTGCGGTACATCAACCGAAACGACAGGGGAAGCTGAGACGAAGACAGAAAGTCAAAATGCTAATTCAACAGAAGGGAAACAAGAAGAAAAAGAAGAAGTTGCTACAGAGCCAACTGAACATGCCATTACGCATGAACTAGGAGAAGTTGTGGTAAAGCATAATCCTCAAACTGTCGTTGTATTTGACTTTGGGGCACTAGATACGTTGGATAAACTAGGTGTAGAAGTGGCTGGAGTAGCAAAAGCAAGTACTTTACCTAGCTATCTATCTAAATATGAAGATGACAAATATGTGAATGTTGGTAGCTTAAAAGAACCTGATTTCGAGACAATTTATGGAATGAAGCCAGACTTGATTATAATTTCAGGTAGACAGTCAGCAGCTTATGAAGAGCTAAATAAAATTGCTCCAACCGTATTCATCAGTATTGATAACTCGAACTATATGGAATCTTTTACAAATAACGTGAAACTATTAGCCCAACTATTTGGTAAAGACGAAGCAGCTGAAGCAGAGCTTGTAACAATCAATGAAACAATCGCAAGTCTTCAAGACATCACAAACTCTGATGAGAAAAAAGGATTATTTGTGTTAACTACAGGTGGAAAGCTAAGTGCTTATGGTTCTGGATCTCGATTCGGAATTATTCATGATGTTTTTGGTGTGAAAGCTGCAGATGAGAATATTGAAGCTTCCACTCATGGTATGAGTGTAACATTTGAGTATATTGCAGAGAAAAATCCTGATTACTTATTTGTCATCGATCGCGATTCCGTTGTATCTGGAGAAGGAAATGCATCTGACGTATTTAACAATGAGCTTGTGAATAAAACAAAAGCAGCGAAGGCTAATAAAATTGTGTATTTAGATCCAGCCGTATGGTATCTATCTGGTGGAGGACTTATTTCAACAGCACAGATGGTTGAAGAAATTAAAGCTGCATTAAAATAATGGTAAGTTGGGGATTCTTGTAAGTGTTAGGAATCCCCTTTGTTCTAGAAAAAATAAAGCGGGGATGAGCTTATGTTTATACAAATGAGAAAAACAGTTGTAACAGAAGGTAATTCAGAAAAGGTAGTAGAACGATTCAGCGGTGAAGGAATTATTGAGAAACAAGAAGGGTTTATTGACTTATCCGTTATGGTCAAAAAGGTTCGACGCGGGGAAGAAGAAGTAATCGTGATGATTCGATGGGAATCAGAAGACCATTGGAAAATGTGGGAGAAGAGTGATGCCCATATAGCTGGTCATAAAGCTCGAGTTGGTCAGCCAGCACCGGATTATATCGTAAGTTCAGAAGGTGGACTTTATGATTTAGTGACTGTAAAAACAAGTAATACTATTGAAAGAATAAACTAATTTACAATACTAGAACATCCTTTCTCGATTTGAGAAAGGATGCTTTACGTTACTAGTCAAGTTTCATGATGTTTTTTAAGTCAGTCTAATATATAGTTTTGTCCAATCTATTCAATAATAGACTTTGTTTGATTTTTTCAAGGGGAGGATAAACATGAAAAAACAACAAGTACCCTTAAAACGAATCATCAAAAAAATAACAGTTCCCGTTAGGATGAACTGTTATTATCTTCTTCTTTGATCATACTTCTAGTCATTCCATTAAGATACACTTATTTTGAAACGATGTATTCCTCTTTTATTATAGACTTTTGCCATTTTAATTGCTCTTCTAGTTCATGCTGGTGTTCTTGTTCTTGCACTTCCATATGCAATTTGATGTTCTTTTTGACAACCTTATTTATTAATTTCTTTTTAGACATCCTACATTCCTCCAATTTATCAACTATGGGATTTTATTAATTCTCCTTGTTGGTTTAACTTTTGATCCAAAAATTGACTAATTTCAACTACTAGTGGGTCATCCATCCTACCAACTCGTTCGCTAGCTTTATACATTAAATTTCTCAAAATAAATATATCTCTATTAACTACCTCTAAAGAACGCTCTTTGCAATAATCCAAACTACATTCCCCCTCTATTTTAGGAGTAATATTCGGTAACTGGCTGGCATATTTTTTCAACTTAGCCCCTTTAGTTTTGCGTCACCATCTTTCGATTGGGTTTGCCATTTTCGTACTAAGTGCAATTTGGAATTAGACCCATAACAATGATAAAGAAGAAGATGTAATTATAATATACTATTTTTTCAGAATATTCACAATATGAAATAGGCAATATTCGACATTTTTTTAGCCTAAGCCGATAGATTTAGGTCTTTAATTTTCATTTTATATCCTTTTTCAATATTTATAAAAATCATCGAGAAGAAGGCTAATCATGAAACAAACATCGGTTCTTATAGATTTTTCTTCGCTGGTGTACTTCTCCCTCAAATAACCCTAAATGAGTAAAAGGGAAAAGCACCCATTTACTCATTTAGGAACATTTGCTCTGCCTTAGGCTAAACGGGGCGATTGCTCCTTTTGTTCGTGGGGAAAAGTTATAAAAAACGAATGCCGTAATGTTGTAAAGAGTATAAATGATATAAAAAGCAGTAAAGGGATGTGGGTATATGATTGATGCAAATCATCAAGACTATGTGAAAAGCACCCAAACTGGTACCATTTATATAGTCGATCCATCACCATTAAATTGGTTGTATGTATTATTTAATACAATGGAAGAGGCTGTTCGAGCTGATCATCAAGGAAGGATCGTTCCATCACTGGCAAGAGAACTTCACTGGGTTAATGATAGGACATTAGAGCTTTCTCTACGAAATGAAGTGATATTTCATAATCATGAACCCTTTACTTCTTACCATGTTCAGCAAGCCTTTCATGAAGAAAGAAAATGGATTGCCCCACATCCTCCTGGGACATGGGTAAATCTACTTGACGGAACCACAATTGAGGCAATCGATGAGAATACGGTCCGATTTCATTTTCCAAAACCGGACGGATTAGCCACAGGGAAACTAAGGGTTTACCATATTGCAAGTCTGTTATTTTGGAATGTTCTTGGATTTGGTTATAAGAAATTCGGAACAGCAGAAGGTCACTGGTGAGTACTGGATGAACCAGGCCCGTGGGGCACTGGACCGTTTATATTAT
This sequence comes from Bacillus salitolerans, assembly GCF_042680805.1. Classification (NCBI taxonomy): domain Bacteria; kingdom Bacillati; phylum Bacillota; class Bacilli; order Caryophanales; family Bacillaceae; genus Bacillus; species Bacillus salitolerans. Next base: position 19,941 of record NZ_JBHUEM010000052.1, read on the forward strand.
CAAAAGGTTATTCTTCTATATATAATGTTCAATCCGTAATTAGTAAAAATCCCTACGCCGCAAAATGGTTTACAGTTCATGAGGATCGTTCCCGCTATATAGTGCTGAAGGCTAATCCAAAGTATTGGAATAAGAAAAGAGGCCCTAGGTTAAAAACGGTTATATTCCGTAATGATCTTACGCAGGAGCAAGCTCTTCAATTATGTATGAATACAGAAGGAATAGTGGATATTGTCACACAAGTTCCACCGGAAAAGGCGCAAGAGCTTCGGCATTCTATGTTTGCAAAGCTAGAAGCGATAGGGGGAAACCGTGTTGTAGCTGGATCATTTAATCGCTTTCAGCGTGATATAGATTTTAGTAATGAGTATCTTCGATTGGCTTTTAATTATGCAGTAGATCGAGATGACCTGATTCAGCGAGCTTTCTCCGGATATGCTACAAAGGTTCCAGCGTTAACACCACCTTGGGCTTTTGATTTTCCTGAGGAGTTAAAGCCAATTGAGCATGACCCAAATAAAGCTAAGGACTTATTGAAGAAAGGGGAGTGGTCATCTGGTAGAGAGCTACGAATAGCTGCTCCAAGTAACTATATAAAGGTAGCTGAGACACTTGCCAATCATTTTAGAGCCGCTCTTCATATTGAGGTGGCTGTTCATAACATTTTTCCAAAGGATGAATTGAAATGGAGAAAAGTACTAGCTGAAAAACGGTTAATTCCAAATTGGGATATTTTTATAGGAAGCCCTGATACGCTATTTTACGAAGGTACACCTGCCTATTTTCATCGTGAATTTTTGGGAGAAGATGGAGCTCTTCGCAGTGGCCCGATTATCCCTCAGTTTGAGGTATTATTTAATCGTATGGCAGCAGAGACACATCAGAAAGAGTTACTTGAGAAAGCAAAGGAGATTGATCGATACGTTTATCATCAAGCGTTAGCTCTATTCTTATGTGCACCTCATGATTTGTATGCAGTCAACAAGCATGTGAATTTCAAGCCGTATCGCACAACATTTGAACTTGCAGAAACGGAAGTGACGAGTAAGCATTGGTCTAAAATGAAGTAATAAATAGAAAGACCGGTTGTACACCTACAATCGGTCCATATTCTAATCTTGAAATGAACGTAATATAGGCTTAGCTGCTTAAACGGATGCTTACTTCATGGCCATTTTTTTTATCAAAATGTTAAAAGCCCCCCTTTTTGAAGGGGGGAACTATATTAGTAAAGTAGTGCTAAAACTCCTTGTATCCCAAAATATACTCCGAAGGCAATTAATGAAGCACCTGAAAGAATGGAGATGATTTTGAGGCTTGTTGAATTTAAATATCTTCTAAATCCAGTTGTAAGAGCTGCAACAAATAAATCCCATAACGTTAGCCCAAGAAAAATCATACTACTGTAAAGGAGTAGCTGGCCTGTCCCATATGAAGTTGCGGTCTTTGCTAATACAGACCCGTATATTCCAAGCCAGAAAAGGATGGATAAAGGACTCGTGATTGACATAATAAATCCGGTAAGAAAACATCTATAAAGAGGCTCTTTTTCTCTTCGGTAATCTAAGAGCACTTTATTGACTCCACAAATACTTTCAACTCCAGAATAGATTAGAACAAAGCCTCCAAACAGCCAAAGAAAGATTTGAACGATCGGTATGTGAAGAAATTGAACCATGCCCAAATACACGAATAGCATAAAGATAGCATCTGCAATCATTGAGCCTGCTCCTACAATCCAAGCGTGCCAAAAGCCATTTTTGATTCCTTTATCGATCCTAGCTGAGTTTACTGGACCAATTGGTGCAGCTAATGTTAATCCTAATACAATATAGCTAGCAAGTACTGAAATGCTCAAGACGAATCCCTCCAAAACTACAACTTGTACATTGTATGTACAAATTGTTATGGAAAGTACGCTCGTCCTCATTTTTTCGCTTTCACTTTGTAAATTTTATCATTTATCGACTTTACATGTTAAAACTTCCATCCGATGATATAATTGTAAAGAAAATGTTAATTTCTTAGTAAATTGTTATTAAGGAAGGTACGAATATGATTAGTGACTTAATTGTTAATAGTTCCATCCTCATGTCTTTTACATTTATATGGCATCAACTATTCCGCGACAATAGACTTACTCTTCAATCCCCCATTAAAATAAAGATTCTTGATGGAATCTTAGCAGGTATTTTAGGCATAGTCTTAATGCATTATAGTATCCAAGTGAATAATATTACCATTTTGGACTTGCGTCATATTCCTGTTATTTTAGTCGCTTTTTACGGTGGATTCATTCCAACGATTATTTCAGCTGTCATCATTTCAATTGGTCGATTTATTATCGCTTATAATTTCTCATCAGTTGTTGCTCTATTTATGATGCTGACCATTGCTATTGGTTCAAGTCTTATTACTTACAAAATAAAAATTGAGCCTTGGAAAAAATGGGGACTTCTTCTTCTATTTAGTCAATCAATATTCTCCATAGCATTTTTTATTGTAAGTGAGGATTTTATGAAAGTACTGGATGTTGCCTTGTATCATGTATTTAGTACCATCGTTGGTGGTGGATTAACCTTTTACTTTGTGTCGTATATTCGAAGGAACAGTGAACTCTATCTTAAATATAAAGAGAGCTCCCAAAGAGACTCTTTAACGGGATTGTATAATGTTCGATCCTTTGACTATTTTTACAATACAATGTTATCAAAAACAATTGAAACGAATGGAGATTGTTCGATTTGTTTAGTAGATGTCGACCATTTTAAGCAGATCAATGATACGTATGGTCACCCAGCAGGGGATGAAATTCTGAAACAATTAGCCAAACTCCTAACGGATTTAACACGGGAGGGTGATATTGTATCAAGAAACGGTGGAGAAGAATTCTCGGTTTTATTACCGAATTGTCCGATCGAAAGCTCAACAGATATCGCAGAACGAATCCGAAAAACAATCGAAAATCATCCCTTTGTACTACCAAACAATTTGGTTTTGCATATGACTGTATCTGTTGGTGTCGCTGCCTACCGAGAAGGAATTATAGAACCAGATATGCTCTTCCAGGATGCTGATGATGCACTCTACAAGGCAAAACAAAGTGGACGTAATATTGTTTGCATATTTAGTAATTAAAATTAAGTATTCTTAGTAGGTGTACCCTACTTGTTAACCAAAAGGCCTTTTCTTAAAAGGCCTTTTTGGTTTGTAAAACTATTTTCCAATAAACATTTGTGTCCAGTGGTTTCCACCTGTTTCATGACCTACCCCAATATGCGTGAATTTGTTACTTAAGATATTTTTACGATGACCTTCACTATTCATCCATGCTTGGACAACTTCCTGAGGTGAACGTTGTCCTTGGGCAATGTTTTCACCTGCTGTATTATAGGTGATACCGAAGTCTCTCATCATGTCAAAAGGAGAGCCATATGTTGGACTTGTATGAGAAAAATAGTTATTTTTTTGCATATCGTTTGATTTTTCGCGAGCTACTTTACTTAATGATGTATCTGCTTTTAAATCAGGTAAACCATTTTTTCTTCTTTCAGCATTCGTAAGCTCGATAACTTGTGATTCAAATTCACTTAAGCCTGCTGTGTTTCCTGCAGGTGCCTTTGTCCCGGCTTGTTCAGTGTTATCTTGTTTCGGTTGCTGATTTTGTGTGGTACCTTGCTGAGCAGTAGACCCTTTATTAGCTTTTTGTTGCTGATGTTGAGTCGAGCCTTGATTCGCTTGTTGATTTTTGTTACCTTGATTTGTTTGTTGGTTACCTTGTGCAGTTTTACCACCTTGAGCAACGGGCTGTTTAGGCTGAGCCGCTTGACCTTGTCCCTTCGCTGAGGCACCTTGATTTGCACCAGTTTGCTTATTGGTTTGAGTTGGAGATTGCTTTCCTTGTTCAGTTGCTGTAGTTCCTTGACCGGTCTGAATACGGATGTTACCTTGTGCAAATTTATTTACATACTCTTTTGCTTTTGCTGGGTCAATGTTAATTTGTTTAAACTTTGCCTCTTGAACTAATATGGCTCTTGTATGTGGATATTTCTTACTCGATAGATTTGTACTGTCTGCAGAAATATCAGTTGCCATATTTCTGTCAACGAGTCCTTGGCGTGCATTATCCAAGCCTCGCCCCCTAAAACCTTGTCCATCTGTTGTTTGACCGTACTGCGTTTCATCATATTGATTTGTTCCATTCATTCTGTTTTGCTGGGTATGTGTATCTTGATTGTATCTTGGATTTGTATCTGTACGATCATTGATGTTTCTTACGTAATCTTCGCCTGTATGACGAACATTTAGAGTAGTATCCCGATTAGCTGTACCACGATTATCTGTATCGCCTCTGTTTCCTTGTGCATTTTCTGTTCCATTCATATTACATGCTGCAAGGGCAACAATTAATATTGTTGCTACAACTATAGTTAATGCCTTTCTTATCATCGTCATAACCTCCCCATATGTGCAAAATCGTTTTGCAATCTTATTATGGTATTTGCTTGAACAATATATAGTTGGTAATTATCGAGATTATTGGCATTCACATAATAAGCAAGGGAACTTCACACTAAAATGTAGTAGTAAATGTTTCCTAAGGGATTAGTAGACGAATATTATAAGTCCATTCATACAAACCTAAAAATAATGAAAACGTAATTAAAAAAGGAGATTGTACTATGAAGCTAACTCCAAAACAGGTTACCGAATTACATGGTTTTAATAACCTCACTAAATCATTAAGTTTTAATATGTATGACATCTGTTTTACAAAAACTAAAGAAGATCGTGAAGCCTATATCGAATACATTGACGAGCAATATAATGCAGACCGGTTAACAAAAATTTTATCCAATGTAACCGATATTATCGGTGCTCATATCTTAAATGTAGCGAAACAAGATTATGTTCCTCAAGGAGCTAGTGTAACGATACTTGTATCAGAAGGACCAGTAGATGAGGCACCAAAGGAAGCCTTTGAGGAATCACCAGGTCCTATCGGGGCAGCTGTAGTCGGGAATCTAGATAAAAGTCATATTACGTGTCATACGTACCCTGAATATCATCCAGAGCTTGGAATAAGTACATTCCGTGCTGATATTGATGTTTCTACATGTGGAGAAATTTCACCATTAAAAGCATTGAATTACTTAATTCATTCCTTTGAAACAGATGTTATGACGATCGATTATCGTGTGAGAGGCTTCACGAGAGACGTGACGGGGCATAAGCTTTTTATTGATCATGAAATCAATTCCATTCAAAACTATATTCCAGATGAGGTTCAAGAGCTATATGATATGATTGATGTGAATGTCTATCAAGAAAACATCTTTCATACAAAATGTAAACTAAAGCAATTTGATTTAGATAACTACCTCTTTGGATATACAAAAGAACAATTGTCAGAAAAAGAGCAACAATTTATTACCGAAGCGTTAACAATGGAAATGGATGAGCTTTTTTACGGAAAAAATTTAACCTAAAAATGTTATAGGGTTAGTCAGATAAGAGGACTGACCTTTTTGTTCATTATTAGGAAAGTATAAAAGTTTTCAGCATGAGAATGGGCTAGTGCCATGGAATCCAGCACCCAGCCACTCGAGGTCAATTCATCTGACATGAATAAACGGGAAAACCAACCTTTTTTTTATTTAGCTTCATTTGCTCTGCCTTAGGCTAAACGGGGCGCCCTGGGCCTTTTGTTCTAACAAAGTTATTGGACAACAATTGAAATAAAAAGGTGTCACGTGAAAATTCAAATCTTTGCGGAAACCATTATCGAACAATTAGAATAACCTATATAAACATTCGAATTTATGAAATAGAGTGAGGAATTAAACATGCTAAATAGTCCTTGAGTAGTAACAGATGAAGTCGTGTACGACTTTAAGGATCATCACGTGATCACAAAAGTAAATCAAATCAAAGAAACATCAAAACAAGCAGTTGTCTTAACGTTTGATGATGGGCCAGGAAAATACCTTCCAGAAATATTAACGATATTACAACGGTACGATATTCAAGCTACTTTTTTTTGGCAAAGCCGGTTTCTTTATAAAAAAAGACCATGGAGACGGACGGTGGAAGAGGGACATACGATTGGTTCTCATACCATTAATCACCCTAATTTATTAAAGCTTACGTATGATGAGCAATATCGGCAAATTCATAAAAGTAAACAGTATATCGAAGCGATTACGAGCCAAGACGTGGAACTATTCAGGCCTCCTTTTGGTGCGTATAACGAATGTACTATAAAGATAACGAAGGAGTTACATTTACTTCCCGTGCTGTGGAGTATTTCTTCATTTGATTGGTCGCTTAAGCATAACCCAATAGAGATTGTGAATAATGTCGTAGACAACCTTCATGATGACGGTATTATCTTACTCCACGAATTAGAGCAAACAGTCAAAATACTACCGGAGCTTATTGAAGGCATTCAAGCAAAAGGCTTCCAATTCACTAATTTATCCCGCTCTAACTGGCGCTAAGACCACCACTTTTAAAACACTAGAAGATTCGAAGAAGTGTAAGTGCGGGATAAACGCCAGTAAGAGCCGAATAATAGGGAACTCAGAATAAGCGCCACATCCTCTGTCAACGTCTGTGTGACTCACATCATGCGGTCCTCATCTAACAAACAGGAGTGGATGAAGAAAACCTTGACTGTTTTATTTTTCATTTTATCATGGTAAAAAAAAACCAAGTTTCTCAAAGGACCGTTTAATATAAAGAAGTGAGGCACTTGAAGGTAAGTAACAAGAGGAACATAATGAAAACTACCTGCATGAAAATGGTTGACCCGAATGCTCAGATGAGTATTCGGGTCATTTGGAGTCGTTTTACTAATGTAGAATTTGATCATTCTTTTTATCAATGTACAAGGATCCATCCTTTTGCACTTCAGCATAGAGAACCTCGGAGAAGGACTGAATGCCAGATTGTTGTAATTGTGAAAGGAGCCAATCTTCTTTTAAGTTGAGCTTCGTCAAATTTCCTGTGTTTACCTCACCATCAAAAATAACGCCAGTGGAAATGGGATATTTATTGTTTGTACTTGGCTGAATAGCTAAGTCACTTTTCGTCAACGGTTGCTTAGGCTCCTTTTTCATGACCGACAGCTTCCCATCTGTTTCAAAAATCGCATATTCCACATCAGCAATTGAAAAAGTATTTTTTTCCCGAAGGAGAGCATTTAATGCGTCCACATTTAATCTTGTCTTTCGTAGCTCTCTTTCCATTATTTTTCCTTCTTTAATAACAATTAATGGCTGACCTTCAACCAGTTTTCGAAAGCGTCTTGATTTAATATCTACAAATCCAATCAGGATGGTAAAAGCCGTCCAACCAACGAGGGCATAGACACCATTTCGTAAAGTAAGATTGGCATTTACAACTACATTAGCGCCGATGGAACCGATGGCAATACCAGAAATAAAATTAAAGAAGGTCATTTGTGAAATTTCTTTTCTGCCAATTATTCTAGCGAGTATGAGCATGGTGATAAAAGCAATGGCAAGCCTTAGAGAAAGTTCAGATATTGACATGTTAACACCTCATTTAAGGGAAATAGCGATCAGGGATGTCAAAAAAGCCCCTCATCTGCTGAATGACATGGTATAAATCTTCATCCTTTTCACCTGTATAGGCAAACTTCTCCATATCTCCATATGTATGATAGAGAAGGTGTAGTGGATTATCTGCATCATACTTACGATCACCAGCTGGAATTGTAGTTGGTCCATCAAGCATTTCTATTGCCTCGTTGCTTAATTGGTCTAAATTCCTCTTAATTTGATGTAGCTCCTCAAGTAATTCTCTTGGGGCAGTTGTTGCATGTTCGGTAAACCTATTAATCATATGTAGCAGCATTTCTTTTTTGTTCATTTTTTCAATCTCCTTACTTATCGTTGAAGTCTTTGCATCGCTTCTTTTATCTTTTCTTCGATAAAAACATCCATACCCTTTAAATCACTTACCATCATTTCACCACGTTGGAGTCTAGCGGTGATTTCATGAATGTCTTCAGTGATGGATAAAGGAATATTATCTTCATTGATCATTTCGTTTAGTTCCTCTGCAAGACTCTGTTCTATCGTCACGATTCTCTTCCTTTCTACTCAAAGTATTCTTAGTTTGTGATAGGAAAAGGTAAATCATTCTTATAAAATTAAAAAAGAAGGGAGGTATTGCAATCCCTTCGTTCCGAGTCACGATTCAACTCGATTTGCTGCTTCAACGGCAATCTGGTAAGCACTTAAAATCGATTCGGTTTCCTCTTCATCTTCAATCCCAACGAGATATTGCTCTCCATCTTCATTTTCTACCTTCATTAGAAGGGTTTCATCATCACTGTCTAACAGCGCATACGATTCTTCACCTTGATGAAACAATGCTTCAACGGAATACTCCTTTTCCGACCCGTTTTCATCCTCAATCGTTATAAAATCACGTTCCTGTAGTTCCATATAGGATCACACTCCATCTTTCCTAATTCTTTTGTATGGATTGGTATCTAGATGCAGATGCACCGGTTTGTCCATCTTCTTTCAGAGAGCCTTTTTCTAGTTGTCCTGCATTTTCAATATCACCACTCATGGAATAACCTGCCACGTCAATATTTCCTGTTGTACCGTACAAGCCCATCCCACCAAGCTGCACATTCAATTTCTGCTCATTGTTTTGCTGCTTTGTCACCATCTATCACCTCCTAAAAGTTAAGGTTTATCTTTCTATAGGAAACTATCCAGTGTATTTTACAAATCGAGTTGAATACTGTTAAAGAAAATAGAGAACCAACAAGGTTCTCTATTCGTTATAGGTCTTTATTTTTCTTTGAGGTATGAGGCTTTGTTCTTCTTCTAGAACCAGGATTCGTTTCATTTGCATTTTTGACTGCGTTTTGAAGCTTCTTACTCATTTGTTCAGCCATATTTACAACTCCTTTCACCTAGGTTACTAGTAGCTTTCCCAAAATGATTCTATGTATTTGTTTGGATACTTCAGCAGAAAATTCGACATTTTTTGTATGTATTATTAAAAATTATGGTAGTATAGGGATAATAAGACAATATACCTACTTCGTTTAAATAAGGGCGTGTACGATGAACATTCTAGAAGTTATTCATAAACGAAATCAAAAAATGATTATTGTCATATGGTTTGGTCTCATTTCCTTTACCATATTAAATTTCTTTGATACAGGGACGACTTTCCATGCAATCGTTTGGTTCGGATATCCTATTGCGATCATACCGACAATATTATGCTGGAACAAAAAGTCGATTACCTTCACTATGTACACGATTACAGCCTATTCATTAGTCTTGTTGGCTTTAGTGAATTATATGGATCATCATTATGTGAATTATATTTTTCTTTTTTTACCATTGTTATTAAGTGCTTTATATCCTGACGTACGGAATTTTTTATTTTCATATGTTGGATCTTCCGTTAGTATCGTTTACTTTTCGTATAAGTATGGACATGAGTATTTTGTGCTCTGGGAAAGCTATTATTCTATTCATCTTGTCATTTTAACAACGTTAATGGCACTCATCACATTTTATAGCTCTCAATTATCAGAGAAGCTTCGATTAGATGCGGAAAAGAAAGCAAATAAGGCAAAGAAGGAAACCGAAAAAGCGAAGGCTTTAACAAGAGAAACGATACAATATCTAGCTTATAATGATCCCCTTACTGGATTACCAAATCGAAATGCGTTTTTAAAACAATTTAAAGATCGAATTAAGAATAATCAAAATGAGAACAATCATATTGCTCTCCTTTACTTTGACCTAGATAATTTTAAACGAATTAATGATACGCTCGGACACCATGTAGGTGATGACTTGTTAAAGGAAATAGTCAATCGATTATCTGCAAATTGTCAGGAAGGGACGATTTACAGGCTCGGTGGTGATGAATTTGGATGGGTAATCGACCTCGGTCAAGATCTGTTGGTAGCGGAGCAAAGTGCCAGAAAGCTTCTGAGCTTATTCCAAACAAGCACTCAGTTAGGTACGATGAATATCTATATTTCTCCAAGTGTTGGGATCTCGATCTATCCTATCGACGGCACAACAGCCGAACAATTGCTTAAGCAAGCGGATATGGCCATGTACCGTGCAAAGGAAAATGGGAAAAATACGTATGCCTTTTATAATGCACAAATGTCTAGTGACCAAGAGCAACAGTTTTACCTTGAGGCAGATTTACGAAAAGCGATCAAAAACGATGAGTTTGTGCTTCACTATCAGCCAATTGTAGAGTCGAAAACATTTAAGCTAAAAGGATTTGAGGTTCTCTTAAGATGGGAGCATCCAGACTACCAAGTGGTCCCACCTCATCGATTTATTCCACTTGCAGAAGAGACGAATTTAATTCTTCCAATGGGAGAGTGGGTATTACGGAATGCATGCCTACAAGCAAAGGTGTGGCAGGATACATATCAAACATCTGTGACCGTTGCAGTGAATCTTTCTATTAAACAATTTTTACAAAATGATTTAGCAGATCAAATTAAGCAAATCCTAAAGGAAACGAAGCTATCTCCGGAATTACTAGAATTAGAAATTACTGAGAGTATGACAATGAATGCGATGCATACTCAGGAAGTATTGAAAGAACTCAAGCAAATAGGTGTGAAAGTTGCCATTGATGATTTTGGAACAGGCTACAGTTCTTTTGCTTATTTGAAAAAGTTCTCTGTTGATCAGCTTAAAATTGACCGTAGCTTCATTCGCGATATGGAGAGTGGAGATACTGACCTTGCGATTGTACGGACCATCGTCTCGATGGCGAAGCATCTTCAATTAGAAGTTGTCGCTGAAGGGGTAGAGGAAATAAATCAATTACATGAATTGCAGAAAATGGATTGTGATTTCATCCAAGGCTATTATTTTAGTAAACCTGTTCCTCCTAATGAAGCGGAACAATTCATTAAAAGCCAAATGAAGTTCGGTAAGGTAATAGAAGGGTAACTCTACTTTTTGGCGAATTGGCTCATCGGCAGACTTTGAGCAAAAAAACATACAGGATAAGCGAAAAAGAGGCAGATTTGAGTAAAATCAAGTCTCTTTTTTATATGCTGGGACTTATTTGGCAAATTTATGGCTTCTTCTATGAAAAAGTAGGATGATAATGATGAAATTTTGCATTCTATCAGCAACTTTAGGTAGTTTGTCGGCAAGTTTTATGAATATATCGTCAACTCTAGCATTTTATCATCAACTTTTGGAAATTATCATCAACTTTTCAAAACATCGTCAAGCTTATTAGTTTTATCATCAACTTTGAAAAGAATATCGTCAACTTTCGGACATTTAACAGCAACTTACTAAGTGAAAACAAAAGAGTCCAAATCATTTGTCGAAAAATATCACTTTTTCAGACATTGAACTTTCTACCAAATTAGGGTAAGATTAAATAACACAATATATTGTTGTGTTTATCGAAAAGAAAACTACATATTGATATATGACCGCGAGTTAAGGTGCTATGCTAGCTTAATAGGGAATTTGGTGCAAAGCCAAAACTGTCCCCGCAACTGTAAGTGTGACGAAATGAGTATATACCACTTTGGATGTAAGATCCATGGGAAGGACTCATAGTAGAGTCAAGCACGAGTCAGGAGACCTGCCTTAATTTTTAGCGTTTCATATTCTTCGGGGATTGGGAGGATGAAGCGATGGTTTAACTAGAGTTAAAGCATAGCTTCTATCTTTTCTCTGTTTAATCTATCGTTTTATCCACTCCAATAGGTGAGTGGATTTTTTCGTTTACTGAGAAATTGTATTTAAGGATGAAAAGGAGGAAGAACAGATGCTTCAAACGGCAACAATGATTCATGATGAACAAGGACAATATGAACCTTTTTCAAAAGAAAGAATAACGAGCTTTATTCAAAAAATAGGGGGAAGTTTTCCACAGCTTGATCTGGAAAGCTACACCCAAAAAATAACCAATACCATTCTAAATCGTGAAATATTCACAAAAAAACAGATCACGAATTTATTAGTCCTTGAGGGACTTGCGAATATAAACGAACAGGAGCCAGACTGGACTTACTTTTGTGCACGTGTCTACTTGCATAAACTATACAATGAGGCAGCTACGAATAGAGGTTATGATTCCAAACAAAATTATGGACCTTTTTTACCATTAGTAGAAACACTTGTAGAAATGGGCATCTATCAAAAGTCCTTACTTACAGACTACTCAAAAGAGGAAATTGAATATCTAGGCGCTGTAATCCAGCAAGAGAATGATCATTTATTTACATATATAGGACTACGAACATTATCAGACCGCTATATAGCAAAGGACTATAACAAGAATATATTCGAGCTCCCGCAGGAAAGATTCATGATTATTGCGATGAGTTTAATGAAAAAAGAAGCAAAGGGTGAAAGACTCCACTTAGTAAAAGAAGCTTACTGGGCACTTAGTCAATTAATGATGACAGTAGCAACGCCAACTCTATCAAATGCGGGTAAAACGGTTGGACAGCTATCTAGCTGCTTTATAGATACAGTGGATGATAGCCTCCAAGGCATTTATGACAGTAATACCGATATTGCGAATTTATCGAAATCAGGTGGGGGCATTGGGGTGTACATCGGAAAAATTAGAAGCCGTGGTAGTGATATAAAAGGATACAAAGGGGTATCATCTGGAGTGATCCCATGGATGAAGCAAATTAATAATACAGCTGTTAGTGTTGATCAGCTAGGGCAACGAAAGGGTGCCATTGCTGTTTATTTGGATGTTTGGCACAAGGACATATTTTCTTTCCTCGATTCAAAATTAAACAATGGGGATGAGCGATTACGGACACATGACCTGTTTACGGGGGTGTGCATTCCAGACCTATTTATGGAAAAGGTTGAAGCAAGAGAGGAATGGCACTTATTTGATCCTCATGAAGTAAGAAACGTGATGGGCTACAGCCTTGAAGATTTCTATGATGAAAAAACGGGTAGTGGAAGCTTCCGGCAAAAATACGAGGAATGTGTAAATCACCCAGACCTTTCTTCTGAAAAGGTTCTAGCTATCGACATTATGAAGCGGATTATGATCTCTCAATTAGAAACCGGAACACCGTATATGTTTTATCGAGATGAAGTGAATCGGAAAAATGCCAATGCTCATATTGGAATGGTGTATTGCAGTAACCTATGTACAGAAATTACCCAAAACCAAAGTGCCACAACAGTGGATGAACAATTTACCGAGGATGGAAAGATCATTACTGTCAAAACACCTGGAGATTTTGTCGTTTGTAATTTATCTTCTATTAATCTTGCAAAAGCTGTTAGTAAAAATGCATTAGATCGGCTCATTCCAATCCAAGTGAGAATGCTAGATAATGTCATCGACTTAAATACGATTCCTGTCTTACAAGCACAAATAACCAATCAAAAATACAGATCGATTGGGTTAGGAACGTTTGGGTGGCATCACTTGCTCGCATTAAAGGGTATCAAATGGGAAAGTGAAGAAGCTGTCCATTATGCAAATGAACTTTATGAAAAAATAGCATACTTAACGATTCAGGCAAGCAATGATCTTGCAAAGGAAAAGGGAGCATATCCTGCATTCAAAGATTCTGCATGGCACACGGGTCAGTATTTTGAAAGTAGAGGATATGAAGATGAAAATTGGCAGTCCCTAAAAGAGGACGTTCAAAAATTCGGTATTCGAAATGGGTATTTAATGGCGATTGCACCGAATGCATCTACTTCAATAATTGCAGGAAGCACAGCTAGTATTGATCCAATCTTCCAAAAGCTTTATTCAGAAGAAAAGAAAGATTATAAGATTCCTGTGACCGCTCCAGATTTGAACCCAGATACTTTTTGGCTTTATAAATCTGCCTACCATATTGATCAAGAGTGGAGTATTATGCAAAATGCGGCGAGGCAGCGCCATATTGATCAAGCAATCTCCTTTAATCTTTATGTCGTCAACACCATACAAGCAAAGGAGTTATTAGCTCTTCATTTATCTGCATGGAGAAGTGGGATGAAAACCACCTATTACGTTCGGTCTACTTCAAGTGATATTGAAGAATGTGATTCGTGTGCAAGTTAAGGGGGAATACAAATGGCAATATTAGAAAAACGAAAAATCATGGACGTAGAAGCACCTAATCGGTCTACTGCTATTATTAATGGGTCTAGCTCAAATGTGTTAAATTGGGATGACATCGCTTACCCGTGGGCATATACGAAGTATAAAAAAATGCTAGCTAACTTTTGGACACCGTTTGAAATCAACATGTCACAGGACATAAAACAATTTCCGGAACTTACCGAAACGGAAAGGGAAGCCTTTTTGAAAATCATCGGGTTATTAGCTCTACTAGATAGTGTCCAAACCGATTATGCCGGTAAAGTGGCTGATTATCTAACTGATTCAAGCATCAATGCACTTATGATCATGCTTGCTCAGCAGGAAGTTATTCATAATCATTCGTATTCTTATGTGTTATCAAGCCTTGTTCAGAAAAAAACACAGGATGAAGTGTTTGAATTTTGGAGAAAAGATCCCATTCTGAGAAAGAGAAATGACTTTGTGACCAATGGCTATAAGGATTTCGCTGAAACACCAAATGTAGAGAATTTATTAAAATCCATTGTGTATGATGTCGTACTAGAAGGATTGTTTTTCTACTCAGGGTTTGCATTCTTTTACAATTTGGCACGAAATCAGAAAATGGTTGCATCTAGTACCATGATTAATTACATTAACCGAGATGAGCAGCTTCATGTTGATTTATTCGTAAAAATATTTCAGGAGATTTTGTTACAATACCCAGCGTTCGATACGAAAGAGTTAGGGGAGTATGTCAAGCAAACATTTGCCCAGGCAGCTACTTTAGAAATTGAATGGGGACGCCATATCATTGGTAACAAAATTGATGGAATTAACATGAATGAACTAGAGGCTTATATCAAATTTTATGCTAATGTTAGGTGTAGCCAACTAGGATATGATCGTCCTTTCGAAGGTTTTCGAACCAATCCCTTGAAATGGATCAAAGCATATGAAGAAGTAGACCTTGGGAAATCTGATTTCTTTGAACAAAAATCCCGTCAGTATACAAAAGTTAATACTGTTGACAATGGTTTTGATGATTTATAAAGATGACGAAAAGCTATCCGTGAAAGGATAGCTTTTTTTCGCAGGTTAAGAAAGCATAAGTTTGTATATACAAGATTACTTTTAAATCCAGCTCCAGCGCCTCGCCACTCGAGTTCAAATGTTCCTAAAAATGAGAAAAAGGGGACAAGCAGATTTTTCTCATTTAGGAACATTTGCTTGTCGGCTAAACGGGTGCTCTGAGCGTTTTGTGCTTATGGGAGTGTATCCTCTAATCCTTTGATTTCTATTTATTGCTGGTGTACTACCTAGGTTTATGATTGATGTTTTTAAAATACGGTTTACAGTATAAGAATCGACTGTTAAAATAAATTTAATCGATAAAAAAAATTTTAACGATTAAATAATTTTAGGGGGTTGTTTATGTTCTCTTTATTGAAAAATAAACAGTATTTTCGTTTTTGGAGTGCTCAGGTCATCTCTCAATTAGGTGATGGAATAACTAGACTTGCTATTATGTATTTAGTTGCCATCCTTTCAAAGGATCCCTTTATGATTGGATTAGTCATTTTTGCTCAACTACTCCCGACAGCAGTATTCGGAGTTTTCCTAGGACCTTTAGCTGACCGTTATAATCGGAAATGGCTAATGGTAGGATCAGATGTTTACAGAATGTTGATTGTTCTAGTTATGCTAATCTTCCACGATTCCGCTCCTATTCTCATCTTATTAATTGTTCTTCAAGGGCTAGGTTCTGCTATTTTTGACCCAGCACGCTCAGCATCTATTCCAGACATTGTAGGAGAAGAAAATATTCAACAAGCTATCTCATTATCACAAGGAACTCGCTCAGCCATGGATATTATTGGACCATCTATTGGAGGCCTATTATTAGTAGCTGGCAACTACACTGTCATTTTTTTAATCGATGCAAGTACGTTTCTCCTCTCCGCATTCCTCCTCATTGGATTAACGATATCTACGAAAAAAGTTGACGAACACCATCCCACTTCAAAGGAAAACTATAGGCAGTCACTAGTCACTGGAATTAGAGAAGTGGTCAAGATTCCGGCGCTAAGATTCTTACTCGTATTGCTCATGCCAGTTACTCTAGTAGTAGGAGTATTAAATACGAATCTAGTCGCTGTACTGACAAATGTTTTTGAAGTATCAGGTGCTCACTTTGGTTTATTAGAATCCTCGCTTGGAATTGGTGCGATAGCTGGGGCTCTATTTATTGGACCATTGTTTATGAAGCATGTAAGGCCTTCTGTATTATTATTACTTGGGACCATCGCGATAGGGTGCTGGATGCTAGTTATTATTCCTCTAGATGGACTGAGGTTATCGTATGGAATTGCACCTGTTTATGCTTGGTGTATAATGATAGGTGTACTGAATACGTTAATCAATGTTCCGCTTAGCAGCTTATTTTTAGGAACGACTCCGGCTTACTTTAGAGGAAGAGGATCTTCATTACTAGGGGCTACAGCAAACTCCTTTCAAATGATTGGGATTTTATTTGGAGGCTGGATAGCTGGGCTTATTGGGATCTTAAATGGAGTGGCATTTGCTGGAGCTCTGCTAATTTTCGTTGTCCTCTTTATCCCATTTTTAAGGGGGTATAAGGATCTTCATCAAATTATTCCTAAAAAGAGAAAGCTACAGCAAACTGGGAGCCAAGCTGCGATTGACTAACTTGGAGGCTTTAACATGGCAAGCAATCAAAAACTATCCGATATGGAAATAGCTAAAATGCTAATGGATGAGAGAAAAAGAAATATCATGATTATTGCAAAGGACAATCCGGTTACCGTTTCGGAAATAGCTGAAAAACTAGGTGAGAAGCCATCGAGATTATACTATCATGTAAATAAACTAGAAGAAGCAGGCCTACTGGAGCTAGTAGAAACTCGTCAACAAGGAAACTTAATTGAGAAATATTACAAGTCAAAACCTGGCGTAAAAAGAGTGGAATTAAATCCAGCCCTCTTTCAGCATGATGATTCGATGATGACTGAAATCATGAAGGTGCTTGAACCTGGTCTAAAGCTTTTGGCAAAAGAGCTAAAAGAAAATAGCGGAGAATCAGATAAACAAGTTGATCTCTCCATTAACTTTTCCCACATGACAGGTAGAGAGTGGAAACAGTCACATAATAGAATGCTCCATGCAATGCGTGACCGAGGGGAAGAGAATCAACTACAAATGGTAAACGATGACCAGCAGAAACAGCTTTCAGAAGAAGAACTAGAAGCGAAATCCAAATATGCTTATTTCATTTTAAGCTACAGGATTGATGATGCTAAGGATATATGAGGGGAATGAGATTTTATCATGAAGGCAGAATACAGCTTTCCTGTTTTACTAGAAGGACAATCAATATTAAGCAATACCTATAAGGCATTCACGATTCCGACAAGCTATCATTGATCAATCTGGCATAATAAAAGAACGGCTAGTGGACCGATGAGTAAGGACTTACGGTTATATTAATCTTAATAAATTTTGGTCACCCTAATACAGACAGGGTGATCATTTTTGTTTTAAGAAACTGACACTCAGCAGGTTTAATCTATTGGAAGTCGGATTCATTATTTTAGAAAAGAATACTGGGGTGCTTCATTGCTATGATATAGTTTTTAACTTAAACATTAATAGTGACAATTTACTATAAATTCAATATAATGATATAGCAATTAGGAAAAAGTTCCTATTTTTTATCCATCGAAGAGATATAACAAAAGAAGGAGTGACATCATGAGACTATCATTTTTTACTAAGAATCTATTAATCTCTACCGTGAACACAATTATAGTTGGAGTTGTATTAATCGTTTCATGTTTCTTTATTCAGGGAAATGTTTTACGTGCTACTCTAGAAAAGCAAGCGTTAGAAGTAACAGAGCAATTACATAAGTCAATTAGCACAGAAGATGTAATGGAAGCCATTCATAATAAGAATCTTGAATCACCTATACAAAAAGAATTCACACAACTGTTTGATCAGTCGTCGGAGATGAATCCAAGTATGGCACAGGCTTACTTATTTGGGACAGAGCTTGTTGATGGAAGTAAAACAACGATCATTGCATCACCATCACATATTCAAGAATATTTTATTGAAGTTGGAATGGATAACGGGGATTTATATGAACAGCCATCAAATATGGTTGAAAGTATTTCGTTATTACTGAATTCTAAAGAGATTATATTTTCTGATACATATACGGATGAAATAGGTACATGGATGACGATTCTTTATCCATATACAGATTCAAATGGAAATATATTTGCCTATCTTGGGGCTGATATTGATGCAAGTATGATTCAAGAAGGTCAGATTGCGTTAATTAAGTATTCAGTTATCGCTCTACTAATTCTCTTAGCAATGGTCTTAACCGTTCAGTATATATTGCTGAAGCGATCATTAAAACCATTAAATGTATTACTTGGTGGTATTCATAAAGCAAGTCAAGGGGACTTCCAATTTAACTTAGAGACAGGTCATGATGAACTTGGGAAAATCAATCAAAAATTTAATGAGATGAAAGATCAAATTAAAGCAATGATTGAAAAGGTTAAAGATACAACTCAACAGGTGGCATCCTCTTCACAAGAACTATCAGCAACTGTTGAGGAGAATACGGATAAGTTTGAAAAAGTGAATGATGAATTAAAACATATGCTTCAAAATATTGGACATCAAAAGAGTTCATCTGAAGAAGTAGCATTCGCTGTCAGTGAATTAGCTACTGGGATTTCAACAGTAGCATCTAGTTCTACACATGTTTTTGAATCGTCAAATGTCATGGAATCTCTTTCAAATGAAGGGAATCAGTCTGTTCAAAATGTATCAAGACAAATGGAGTTAATTCATGAAGCGGTTTTAGAAAGTGCAGAAGTCGTTATCCAACTAGGAGAAAGATCGAAAGAAATCGGAAACATCATTCAAGTTATTACGGATATCTCAACACAGACAAATTTATTAGCTCTGAATGCAGCGATTGAGGCGGCGAGAGCGGGAGAACATGGGAAAGGTTTTGCGATTGTTGCGGATGAGGTTCGAAAACTTGCGGAACAAACTGAAAAATCAGCAACACAGATTTCTTCGCTTATTAATGAAATCCAAGTTGAGACTACGAACGCGGTATTATCCATGGATAAGGGAAAAGAAGAAGTACAAACTGGAATGAATATTGTACATGAAACTGGAGAGAAATTCTTATCTATTTTACAAGCAACAAATCAAGTGACCTTACAAATTCATGAAGTAACAGATGCTTCAAGTCAAATGTCTAAAAGCTCAGACAAAGTGTCATTGATTATTGAAAAACTGGCAGAAATCGCATCCAAAACAACAAAAGGAGCAGAAGCCATTTCGCGTAATGCAGAAGACCAACAAGCTTCAATGGAACAAATTGTACACTCTACTGAAAATCTAAATCGAATGGCATTTGAATTAGATGAAATCATTAACAAGTTTAAAATATAATATGTAAGTATAAAAAAACCAGCTCATTTTTTGAACTGGTTTTTTTATTATGTTTAGGAACGCGTTAACTAATTTTTGTTCAGTGAGATAAGACTAGTTTTCCAATACATTCTTACGATTTTTCTTGAACATTTTAGATAATACTTCATACACAATTGGTACGATAATTAAAGTCAGTAGTGTTGAACTTGTTAAACCACCGATAACTGTAATACCTAACCCTTTCGAGATTAAACCGCCACCGCCATTTCCAATTGCTAGCGGGACTAATGCACCGATAGTTGCTATAGCAGTCATGAGAATTGGACGCAAGCGAGTAGTACCTGCTTCTAGTATTGCCTCACGCATCGTCATGCCATCACGCTCCATGTGAATGATACGATCTACTAATACGATGGCATTTGTCACGACAATCCCGATTAACATTAGTAACCCCATCATAACAGGTACAGAGATGGTTTCGCCTGCAATTAATAATCCTACAAATGAACCAATTACGGCAAATGGTAATGAGAATAGGATCGCGAATGGTGCAACACCTTCGCCGAACGTGACAACAAGGATGAAGTACACAATTCCAACAGCGGCTAACATCGCTAATCCAAGCTGTGTAAATGTTTCATTCATATCAGCTGCTACACCAGCTACGTTTAGCGTAACACCCTTCGGTAATTCTAGCTTATCAAGTGCTTTATCCATATCGGATGTTGCTTTTGATATATCTTTTCCAACAATGGTTCCTGATACAGAAGCGTAGTATTCACCTTTACTACGAGCAAGCGCATTTAACGTTGTTCCTTCTTCAACGGTTACAAGCTCTGATAGTGGCATCATCGTACCAAGTGCTGTTGGAATTTGGGTATCTAATAAATCGTCAATTGATTTTGGCTTTTTTGTTTCTTCTTGCTGCACAATGACTTCTAACGTGTTACCGTCTTTTTCAACTGTTGTTAAAACTTGTTCAGCCTTCATAGGGTTTAACATCATGACGATTTGTCCAGTTGTCAAACCATATTGAAGTAACTCATCTTGAGCAACTTTAAATGTATATTCAACAAATGCATCCTCTGCACTTGAAGTAACATCTTCGATACCGTCATTTTCAATCATGATATCTTCAACTATTTTTACAGCTTCATTTAGTTTATCTAAATCTTCACTATAAAGGGTGTAGCTCAGTTCATTTGTTGACATGGTGGAAGCAGAGAAATTTTGGCTCTTCCATTCTCCTGATTGTCCGATATTAAAAACATATTCTTGAATTTCTTCACGAACCTCTGAGAAGTTTTCCATTTCTGGATCGAAGATGAGGTACATTAATCCACCTTCTCCACTACCACCCATCATGGCAGCACTTGGATCACCGCTTTCAGAAATAGAGATTTGGACGATATCGATATCATCACGCTTTAACATCTCTTCCTCAACTACGGCGATATTGGCTAGCGTTTCTTCCTTAAGCTCACCAGCCTCAGGTGTGTATGTTAAGTACATCACTTTATCTTCCTCACTGCCCATAAAGCTAAAGCCAATGAGTGGCATCAGTGCTAAACTTCCTACTAATAATACGATTGCTAAAATGGATGTAATGATTTTGTGATTTAGTGACCAGTTAAGAATTCCTTTATACCAGTTTGATAATTTCCCAGTCTCTTTATGACTCCCTGCTGATTTTTCACTATAAAGCTTCTTTTTAAATAGAAAGTGGGATAGTGCTGGAACCACTGTAATTGCAACAATTAACGAGGCACCTAGCGCAAATGTCATGGTCAGTGCAAATGGCATAAACAATTCTCCGACCATACCACCAACAAAGATAAGAGGTGTGAATACTGCCACCGTTACTAAAGTTGAGGAAAGAATTGGTTTAAACATTTCGATTGTTGCTTCTCGAATTAATGCACGACCGGTTAGCTTCTCTTCCTTTAAATGAAGCCTTCGGTATATATTTTCTACTACTACAATGGAGTCATCAATAACACGCCCAATTGCTACGGTTATGGCACCAAGAGTCATAATGTTGAGCGTGATGTCCATCCAATTTAGTAGAAGTAACGCCATGAAAATGGAAACAGGTATTGATACAATTGATATGATCGTCGACTTAACATCCCGTAAAAATAGTAAGATTATTAAGATCGCAATTAATCCTCCAAATAATGCTTTTTCTACCATCGTGGAGACTGACTTTTCAATTGGTTCACCTTGGTCAAGGGAAACATCAATAACAAGGCCATCAATATTCTGCGTTTCTTCTTCAATTAAATCCTTCACAGCATTCACAACACTTACAGTGTTCGCTTGTTGATCCTTTACAATTTGAATGGCAATTGCTTCTTTACCATTTGTTCGTGAAACAGATTGGACTTTACCTACTACCTCGATTGTTGCAATGTCACTTAGCTTCACAAATGGTGTTGGATTTTGCTCTGATGGTGTAATTGGAATAAGCATATTCTTTAGTTCGTCAGCTGTCATAAATTTTCCATCAATTGAAACAGCCTGTTCACCTTCTTCAAACTCATAAAGGCCTAAAGAAACGGCTAAGTTACTTGCTTGAATCATTTGTTTAACTGTATCTTCAGTTAAACCATATTCAGCCATTTTCTCTTTGTTATACGTAAGGTCGACTTCTTCGATATGTTGACCTGTGATTGTACTGGAGGCAACCCCATCAATTTTCTGTAGCTTAGGAAGTAAAATCTCCTCAACTGTTGAAGTAAGTTCAACAATATCTTCCACCGTACTACTTACACTTAGCGCCACAACTGGCATCATATTCATACTTATAGCTGTAATGATTGGCTCTTGTGCTCCTTCTGGTAAAGTGACTGCATCTAATGCAGACTCTAGGGCACGTTTTGCCTCATCCATGTCAATTCCGTATTCGTATTCAATCTGAAGACTTGCCATGTTAGAATAAGAATTAGAATTAACGGATTTTATGTCTTCTAGTCCCTCTGCAGCTTGTTCTAATGGAATGGATACGTCTTCCATTACCTGCTCGGGAGTTGCTCCTGGATAAACATCCATGACCATTAAGTATGGGATGGAAATATCAGGAATTGTTTCCATGTTCATTCGTGTACCAGAGTAAATACCAGATACAGTAATAATAATCGTAAGTAACCAAACAGCTAACTTGTTCTTGACGACAAAATTTACTAAACCCTTCACTTTTCAAACACCTACCCCTAATTGACTAAGTTAACTCAATTCCTTATACTAATGACTAATCGGTCATTTGTCAATTAAAAACCAATAGGAGCGGTCAGTATACAATGATGAAAAAACAGTTGATTATGGAAAAAGCACTTGAGCTTTTTGCCAAACAAGGAATTGAGTCGACCTCAGTCCAACAAATAACAGAGCATTGTGGTATGTCAAAAGGGGCCTTTTACTTATCTTTCAAGTCAAAGGACGAGCTAATTGTCGCCTTGATTGACCAATTTATGATTCAAATTACATCTGACATTGACTCTGTGGTCAGAAATACATCCAAATGTGACAATTTATTGTATGAATTTTATTACACAACTTATCATTCATTTCATAAAAACGCTGACTTTGTCAGAATGTTGATCAAGGAGCAAATGAGATCGTTTAGTAAAAACCTCCTTTCCAAAATGCACTACTACGATCAATTAATGAATCAATCAATCATATTTATGATTGAACGAATTTATGGAGAGGAAGTAAAGCTAGTACAGTACGATTTAATGTACTGTATCAAAGGTCTCATGAAAACCTACTCAGAACTATTGTTATTTAATAGCGTGCCGTTAGACTTACACTTACTTGCTCAATCATTAGCAGAGAAGACTGATCTATTGGCTAAACATTCGACTATTCCGTTTCTTTCAAAGGAGCTTTTTCAAGTGTTTAGACAGCCGATGACTGAAAGCGTTTCAAAAGAAAAGCTTATTGTACTAGTAGAACCCTTACTAGAAGAGTTGGAAGAGTCGATTGAAAAAGAGTCGTTACGATTACTGAAGGAACAATTGAATGAGCCGACACTAAGCCGTGCGATCGTAAAAGGATTACTCGAAAACATTCGAAATCATCCTCAATGTAAATGGATAGTTTTAGTTTTGCAGGAGTATTTTAAATTTTGATTA
Organism: Bacillus salitolerans; assembly: GCF_042680805.1. Taxonomy (NCBI): domain Bacteria; kingdom Bacillati; phylum Bacillota; class Bacilli; order Caryophanales; family Bacillaceae; genus Bacillus; species Bacillus salitolerans. Next base: position 43,667 of record NZ_JBHUEM010000052.1, read on the forward strand.
TAAAGGTGAGCTTTTTCTAAAAGTCATATATAATCATTTCAAAGTAGAATTCTCACGAAAGAGGACGTATTAATGGACGTAGTCATTCAAAACCAAACCATCCACTATGAAATCTATGGAGAAGGAAAGCCACTATTTATTTTTCATGCAATGGGAACGGATCACCGATCTATGAAGGCGTGGATCGAACCAGTATTTCAGCAAGAAAAGTCAGATTGGAAAAGAATATATGTAGATATCCCAGGCCACGGGGGAAGCAACCAAGTGGTGGATATAAAAAATAACGATGAGATGCTAGACATTCTGTTGGAATTAATCGACGTGCTTGTTCATGATCAACCCTTTTCGTTAGTCGGAATGTCTTTTGGAGGCTACCTCGCTCAAGGAATTATGCATAAGCGAATCAATCAAGTCGAAGGGATTTGTTTATTGGCTCCTGCCCTTCATACCGGAGCAAGGTCAACCTCTTCTAAAAAAATGATGGAAACGAATGAAGAGGTGTTAAACAAGCTGGACCAAGAAATTGTGACAGCGATTCATACACTATTAGTCTATCAAACAAAGGAAAATATTCAGCTATTTTTAGAAGAGGTTCAACCTGGTAGATTGCTAGCAAACCGTAAGTTCTTAACCTCGGAATGGAAGACAAAAGGATACTTTTTCAGCTTTGAACCATTTGCTCATATGAGCGAAATAGATAAGCCTGCTCTACTTGTACTTGGTAAAAATGACAGTATTGTAGGATTTGAAGACCATATGAAGCTTGCAGGCAAATTTCAACATGTAAGCTATGCGGTGTTGGATAGAGCAGGACATCTTCTCCAAATAGAAGCAAGGAATAGGCTGATTCATTTATTTATGAACTGGCTCGAACGTATTACGAAGACACAGTAGGTTAATATAATAGCCTACTGTTTTTTTCTTAATAAGAGCGTATTACTTCTCATAAGATATTTCGGAATGTAAAATAATTAGTAAAGTGTAAGTAGTCTAAAAATTTTAATAATAGTATAAGGATCGATTAAATGAAACTGAATTGGAAGAGTGCTCATCAAAACGATATTTATCTAGTGAAAATGGGAACAAAGGGGAATGCATCTATCAAAATTATCGCTCAAGGCGAACCGAGTACAAACAACTATTTGCCTAATAATAGTGCCATCACTACGGTGGCAGAAGTTATCTCGAGAATTCAACGTGCAGGTGAAGCTATGCCTGAAATGTGGAATAAGTACTATGAACAGCTTGAAATAGAGGAAAACGATCGATTTGCTATTGAGGATGCTCCGCCGAATTTACTACCGCTACTTAATGAAAGTGTGGAAACTACATTTTTTATCACTCATCTGTTAGGCGGAAAAAAACATCCAACTTTGAAGGGTCATTCTGAATTAATCATAGAATCATACACCCTCCCCTCTGTTGATGCAAAATCATTGCAAGCATATTTCCTTGAGTTGTTTGCTGATTTATCTGTTGAAGTACAACTGCAATCCTTTCGGCAAGGTTATGTAGAAAAAATGGACGTCAAGCGTGTTCACTCATTAATAGGGGACTTGAAACGTAAATCTAAAAAACTTCATCTTGTTCCGTATTTATCCTACGAAAATTGGCACCCTAATTTTATGAAGTTATGTGATTTTTTATCCCACTCTAACTATGCTAAGACCCCCACTTCAAAACTTTAGAGGATTCGAAGAAGGATAAGTGGGGGCTAAACGCCAGTAGAACCCTATAATAGGAACACAAACTAAAATTGCCATATCTTGTGGCAACTTCTGTGTGACCCACATCTCACAAACTGTTAAGGATGAGGAAAACCTCCACTTTTGTAGTTTCACTTTACAAGTAAAAAATAGCAATCTTCATTTCTTCATAATTTGAAAGGAGTCTAGAATGATGAATAGCTCAAATTCTATCATTACACTTGAAAAATTAACTCAGGCGGAAGGTTTGTTGAAAGAACATGAGATTGATACGTGGTTGATTTTATCGAGGGAAGGTTCAGATCCTTCTCTGCCATTAGTTGTAGGGGTGAGATCTGTGCATCTTGCGGCCATTTTTATTAGAAGTAATGGTGAGCATATTGTATTAACCTCTCAGAGTGATAGAGGAAGCTATGAGTCCACTAAGTTATTTAAGCAAGTGATAACCTATGAAGCAGGAATGGAAGAGGCATTTTTGGATGTTTGGACTAAGTTGAATTGTCAGAGGCTTGCTCTCAACATTTCGGAAAATGATCATATGTGTGATGGGTTATCACAAGGTTTATATGAATGGCTAACTGATGTTTTAGGTGATCGTCTTGAGGAAATAGAAGTATCAAGTGAGCCTGTATTGAGCAACATTCGAAGCATAAAATCAAAATCTGAAATTGAATGTATACAAAAAGCGATTGATCATACAACGGATATTTTTGAAACCGTGTTTTCAAGAATTGAATGTGGAATGACAGAAATCGAAATAGGTGAGCTATTTGTTAAAGAGATGAAGGCAAGAGGTGTAACGAATGGTTTAGGTGAACCATATGATTTACCTTTAGTCTGCACGGTGAGAAACGGGCTGGCACACAGGAAACCAGGTCCTTACAAAACAGAGCCAGGTGATATTATCATCATTGATTTTAGCTTAAAGTATGAGCACTACGTATCAGATATAGCAAGGACTTGCTACATTTTAAAGCCGGGAGAAGATAAGGCTCCTGATGATATTCAACATGCATTTGATACAGCGATTGATGCCATTACGAAAACAATCGAAGCAGTGGCACCAGGAAAAAAGGGATATGAGATTGATGCAGCTGGGCGTAAGCGGATTGTTGAGGGAGGATATCCAACGATTCGTCATTCCGTCGGACATCAAATCGGAAGGTCCACACATAATGGTGGAACGACACTTGGTCCAAGGAGAACCCCAGTTAGACCGCAAGTAGAGGGAGTATTACAAGCGGGAGAGGTTTATGCAATCGAACCAACGGTCATTCAGGATAATGGATTGCCATGTATTTTAGTCGAGGAAAATATATTAGTAACAGAACAAGGTCCAGTCATTTTAAGTAAACGACAAACAGAGCTTGTTTTGATTCCATCTCATTAGGTGAACGTATGATACATACAAGCATTGAAAAAGAATCGATAGAACTGCTTCAAAAGATTATCAAGTTGAATACGACAAATGAATATGCTAATGAAGAAATTGCTGCCTACTTTTTAAAGGAAGTGCTTCAAAAAGAAGACATCGACTCACAGATTATTTATAGTCCGGAGGGACGAGCCAATTTTGTTGCGAAATTAAATGGTCGTTCTAATGAAGCTCCATTAGTCTTGCTTTCACATGTGGATGTTGTTGCTGCAAAGGAAGAAGAATGGACATGTCCTCCATTTTCTGGGCAAATTTTTGATAACAAGCTATGGGGAAGAGGAACACTTGATACAAAACAACTGACCATCATGCATCTAATCGCCTTTATGCAGTTAAAAAGAAACAATCGTCAGCTAAGACGAGATGTTTATTTTATTGCTACGGCTGACGAGGAGAATGGCAGTAAACAAGGAATGGAGTTTTTAGCACAAAAGCATCCGGAGTTCTTTCAAGGGGCAACCGTTCTAAGTGAAGGTGGAGGTTTTACCATTACAGGGAATCAAGGCAACCATTTATTGTTTGCTTCAGGTGAAAAAGGAACAGCTAGAATACTTGTAACCGCAATAGGTGATGCGGAAAACCAAGCGATTGTAAAGCTTTCTGCCGTATTACAGGAACTAATGAACTACAAGTTTGATGCGACCGAATACGAAATACAGTCGTTGTATTCAGCCGGATTTATAGAAAAATTAAAAAGTTCTGCTAAAACTGAAGATACGAAGCTCGTTCACCAATTATATGAATATATTAGTTTACCAACTGCAATGGTTGAATGGATGGGTGCAATTCCGGAAACCGGTGGTGAAACCATTCCAACGAAAGCACAGGCATTAATTGAAATTCGTACGCTCCCCTATCAAAACGAAGAGTTCAGTAAAGAAATGTTTTCGAACTTTTTTTCTCATTTTGATGTGGATTGGAAGCTGTTATTTTTTCAAAAAGGCTATGAAAGTAATGTGAATTCAGTGATTCTACAGCTTTTTAAAGATCAATCAAGTAAGTATGGTGTAGAAGCGAATTGGATTCCATTTACAGCTCTTGGGAAAACAGATGGTCGCTTTATAGGAGAGTTAGCTAACGATATTTATGGGTTATCCCCAACTAAAATCCCTTTTACCGAAGTATTAAAACGAGTTCATAACAAAGATGAATGTATTGAGCTTGATTCTTTCTTATATGGCGTCAGTCTCATGATCGATGTCGTCGAACGTTTTTGTGATCATAGTGGAGGTGGATGATATGTTTCAAATTCAAAAAGAAAAGCTATCCCAAGTCGTTACGTATTTAAGAAATGAACATATAGATTTATGGCTTATTCTTACTTCAGAAGGAAATGACCCGTGTCTTCCTCTTGTATTTGGTGTTGAAACAGTCGGCGCAGGAGCGTTTATTGTGACGAGCGATGGCAAAAAGCTTGCTTTATGTAGTGGTATCGATGCTCATGATATTGAGCAATCAGGCTTATTTGATCAGGTTTACAAGTATTCAAGTGGTCTCCAAAATACATTACTAGAGGTGATCAAAGAACTCAAGCCTCAAACAATTGCCCTTAATTATTCAAAGGAAGAGCACTTAGCGGATGGATTAACCGCTGGAAGATTTAGGTGGTTAAAGAAAGTGATAGGTAATGTGTTTCAAGGAAGCTATGTTTCATCAGCTGGATTTCTTTCAAAGCTTAGAGCTGTAAAATCAACGACGGAGATTGAAAAAATAAAAAAAGCCATCAATGTAACAGAAGACATTTATAAAGTAGTATTCAACGAATTAAAAGCCGGTATGACCGAGAAAGAAGTAGGGACCATTTTTGTAAAAGAAATGGAGTCTCGCGGAGTCATGAATGGAATAGATCGAACACTCTCCATGCCAATTGTCATGAAGGAAAATATCGCCCACCGTGCTCCTTCGGATGTAATAATCCAACCTGGAGACCTACTGATTATGGATTTTAGTGTGGCAATTGATGGATACGTTTCCGACATTGCTAGGACCGTCTATTTTTTGAAGGAGGGAGAAACTAAGGCTCCACATGATATTCAGCACGCTTTTAATACCGTACACGAAGCCATTAGTTTAGCAGCGGAAAAAATGAAGCCTGGAGTGAAGGGATATGAAGTCGATGAAATTGCTAGGAATTATTATGTTTCGAAAGGCTATCCCGAAATTCAGCACGCAACCGGTCATCAAATAGGAAGAGAAGTTCATGATGGCGGAGGCCTGCTCGGCCCTAGATGGAAGCGTTACGGGAATGCCCCTTTCGCTGTTATCGAGGAAGGGAATGTATATACCATTGAACCTACCATCTTTTTAGATAACGGCATTCATTTTATCGTGGAAGAAAATGTAGTCGTCACAAAGGATGGCATTGAATATTTAACCACCCGTCAAGATGAGTTAATTTTAATTGGATAACGCGAGAATGATGGACACTAGTCTCGTTTGGATGCCAGGCTAGTCTCTAATGTATCTTTGCAACGACCAACCGTGAGGAGATAGTAGCAACTTCGTAGCGTTGATATTCTGATAAACGAAAAAGAGGTAGGACGCCCTACCTCTTTTCTGATTGGTCTAGACAACCTCTGTTAAATTAGAATCAGCAACATCAGGGTCGACATTGTTCGTTGCACTAAGTCCGTTATTTGTTTGGACAAAATAACCGGTATTAAATCCCCCTGAACCAGCAACGGTTTTACTTGTAGAGGTAGGAGATGTATTTAATGTATCTCCTGTTACAATAACTCCTTCATTTGAATTAAATACAACCGGTCCAACAATTACACTAGGCATAGAATCTACTCTCCTTTTCATGTACTTATTCTTCATAGTATGTAAAGGACATACATTTTGTTTAGACTATATCGTACTCATAAATGAAATTATATTCTTCATAAAATCTTTACTTGCTATTTATCATTGCATAGATAATGATTATGAGTGGAAAGGTGGGAATGAGTATGGAGATGACTCATAATCAAGGCGCCCCGGTGGCTCCAGGAAAACAGCGTGGAACTATTTTTACGAACCGAATTGTGTTAGCGATTATGTCTTCGAGCTTCTTGTTGCAACTAGGGATCTGGGTAAGGAATTTTGCCATTTTGTTGTACGTAACAGAAATCACAAATAATGATCCCCTTTTTATCTCTTTGATTTCAGTAGCAGAATTTGCTCCTATCTTTATATTTTCATTTATAGGAGGGACCTTTGCAGATAGATGGAAGCCTAAACTAACCATGGTCTGGTGTGACTTACTTTCCGCGGTATCGGTGTTTGTAGTTTTACTAACACTAATTTACGGGACTTGGTATGTGATTTTCTTTGCAACACTAGTATCGGCTATTCTATCACAGTTCTCCATGCCATCTGCGATGAGGCTATTTAAACAACATGTACCAGGTGAGCAACTACAAACAATTATGGCAATGTTTCAATCATTAATGGCTATTTTTATGGTAATTGGACCGATGATAGGTACGTTTGTTTATCAGAAATATGGAATTTACACATCCATAATGATTATGGGAATCATGTTCTTACTATCAGCATTAGTGTTAACCTTACTTCCTAAGGATAAAGAAAAAGAAATAATAGATCAGACCTCCACCTTTAAGAAGGAACTAGCAGATGGCTTTAAATATGTAATGAACAAAAAAGTATTAACGATTATGGGGAGTGTTTTTGCGGTTTGCGGGCTAGCAGTTGGACTTATCCAGCCTCTGATGATATTTGTAACGATTGAGAACCTAGGCCAAACGAAGGAATTCTTGCAGTGGTTACTCATGGCAAATGGAGCTGGTATGTTAGTAGGTGGCGGAATAGTCATGGCAATATCGAAGAAGATATCTCCACAAAAGCTTTTAGCAATCGGAATATTTGCCAGCATGATTAGTACAGTGGGGATTGGCTGGTCAACACTTATTCCGCTAACAATCTTACTGCAAGTTTTTAATGGACTTTTCTTTCCATGTATACATATTGGAATTAATACACTCATCTTGCAAAACACAGATGAATCATTTGTTGGCCGTGTCAATGGCGTACTGAATCCGATGTTTATGGGGATGATGGTCATTGGAATGTCTCTGACCGGTATCATCAAAACTCCATTAACATTATTAGGTGTTTATCTAGTCGCTGCTCTGTTATTTTTAATCGGAACTTTATTACTTGTTCCTTTATTTAAATGGAAGGGAGAAGAGGCTAACGTAAACCAGAATGTAGAAGCAAATTAACGAATGTAGGAGTGCTACCAAGAAGGATGGTAGCATTTTTTTTATGTTAAGAAAGTTTCTGGTGTTTAGTTTATACAATGTTACGGCTAAAACCAGCACCAGCTCCCAGCCAAGATGAAATGGCGACGAACTTAGCCATTTCATCCTACTCGAGGGAAAAAGAAAAATCACTTTTTCCTTGGTCAAATAACCTGTCATGAATAGAAGGGAAAACCACCCTTTATTTCATGCAAGAACATTTGCTTGTCGTGGCAAAACGGGGCACCCTGAGCCTTTAGTACTTTAAAGGGGCAAGTGTGTTATGTTTAACGGCCTACTGTTTGTTATAGCAATAAAATACTATTTTTGATAAAATATGGTTACTAAATATTCTTAATATTCAGTACAACGGAATTGAAAGCGCTAACACATAAGGGGGAATTACTTTGGAAGTTATTGTGAAAAAACGCGTAAAACGGTGGCCTGCCACAAGGAAATGGCAAATTACTTTAAGTATTGTACTCGGAATTGTTTTCCTATTAGCCTGTGCAGCCGGTTATTTTTTTTGGCTGCTCGGAAAGAGTGCTCCCAAAATTGAAGGGACATTAGAGATTTCTGGTTTAACTGAAGAAGTGACAGTGTACCGAGACTCTGCTGGTGTGCCGCATATTGAAGCACAAAACATCCACGATTTATATTTTGCTCAAGGGTTTGTCACTGCCCAGGACCGAATCTTTCAGATGGATTTAAGCAGGAGGCAGGCGTCTGGACAGTTAAGTGAAGTCGTTGGAGCTAAGGCGATTGATCGGGATCGATTTTTTCGAACACTAGGATTACGAAGAGCAGCAGAAGCATCTTTTGACATGTACTCTGATGAGGCAAAACAAACCCTATCAGCTTATGCCGCAGGTGTGAATGCTTACATAAAGGAAGCAAAAGAATCAAATTCGTTTCCGATTGAGTTCACAATTTTGGGCTATGAACCAACAGAGTGGACTGAAATAGATTCTTTAGCCATCGGTAAGTACATGGCATTTGACTTAGGGGGACATTGGGAAGGTCAAGCATTTCGTGCCTATCTCCTAAAAACATTTCCAGAAGAAAAAGCATTAGATTTATTTGTCTCTTATCCTGAAGATGGTCCTACGATTATTCAGGCTGTAAAAGGGAGTGATATAGACTTTCCTAAGAGCTTTGCGAGCTCTGTTATACCACACGAATTTAATGGGAGTAATAACTGGGTCGTTAGTGGTGAAAAATCAGCATCAGGGTTTCCTCTATTAGCAGATGACCCGCATCTTGGCTTAGCGACACCAGCTATTTGGTATGAAACGCATTTACAGTCACCGGAATTAAATGTTAGCGGCGTTATTTTTGCTGGAATCCCAGGCATTATATTGGGAAGAAATGATCATATCTCATGGGGGGTAACAAATGTTGGCCCCGATGTGCAGGATTTATATATTGAAAAGCGTAATCCTGAAAACAAACATGAATTTCTATACAACGATGAATGGATAAAAGCTGACGTAATAACTGAGACCATTCATGTAAAAAATCAAGACTCGATTGATCATGAAGTGGTTATTACGAGACACGGACCGATTTTATCTGAGTTTGCTCATTACGATGAAACAGACACAGCATTAGCGTTAAGGTGGACAGCACTAGACCCATCTCCAGAACTTGAAGCGGTTCTTCAATTTAGCAAGGCAACAGATTGGGAAGAATTTAAAGAAGCGTTAACATTGTTCCATACACCAGCCCAGAACTTTGTCTTTGCTTCAACTGACGGAACAATTGCGTACAGGGCAAATGGACTTATTCCCATTCGAAAAAATGGGGACAGCATGCTTCCAGTCCCGGGCTGGACAGATGAATACGAATGGACTGGATACATTCCTTGGGATGAATTACCGACCATTATTAATCCTGAGGAAGGATTTATTTCAACCGCTAATAACAAGGTCGTTGGTGACGACTATCGGTATCATATTACCCATACATGGGCCCAGCCTTACAGGCAGGATCGAATTCGTGAATTTTTACTATCTAAGGAAACCTTTACGGCAGATGATATGATGAAGCTACAGTTTGACCATCACAACCTGCAGGCAGAAGAGTTTGTTCCTATGTTTGAAAAGTATTTAAAGAATGATAGCCTCAGAGATATCGATATAGAGGCACTCGCACTGCTAGAAACCTGGGACTTTACCGATCGCATTGATCATGGAGCTCCGCTTCTGTTCCATTTCTGGATGGAAGAGATTGCGAATTATTTGTTTCATGATGACATTCATCCTGACATGCTTCCGCTATTTGATGGAAAAGCACAAGTGGTCGATCAATTGCTAAGAAAGGCCGATAAAGGAGAGCCAGGCCCATGGATGGAAGAAAAGGGTGGTCTGGAAACCGTTCTTCACGAGTCTCTTAAACTAGCAGTAGACAGAGCAGCAGATATACAAGGGAAAAGCCCAGCTAAATGGAAATGGGGAGAGTTACACGCGGTTACTTTTGCTCATCCATTATCCTCTGTCAAACCATTAAATGTTTTATTTAATAGCCAAGGTGCCATTCCAATGCAGGGAAGTCGTATCACAGTTGGAGCTGCAGGATGGAATAGCACAACTGGCCAAGTAACCCACGGGGCGGCATGGAGATCGGTGATCGATATGAAAAATCCGAAAGAAAGCTATAATGTAGTCGGACCAGGTCAATCAGGTCATGTATCAAGTAAGTGGTATCAAGACCAAATGGACGATTGGACAACAGGGGGCTACCATCTAACGGTAACGGATGGTTCATATCGCGAAGACTCCAGTAGGCTTCTACTTATCCCATCAGAAGAAAACTAATTATTATGAAGCTAGCTATCTAATAGCTGGCTTTTTTTTGTTTTCCTATTTTTACTTAAAGGGGAGTAAAAGCTCTGAGAGAGGCATGTTCAAAGACATTTGGCGAGTGAATCGTAGTCAAAATGTCTAAGAGAATCGCCGTCAGAGACATTTTGCGAGTGAAACGTAGTCAAAATGTCTAAGAGAAGCGAACTCAAAGACATTTAGCGAGAGAATCATCCTCAAAATGTCTAAGAGAGGCAGCTCAAAGACATTTTGCTAATGAATCGTCGGTAGTCACATGTCCGAAAAAAAAGGTATCCTAGAGTATTTCTTCTTCACCAAAGGTCCATGAGAAAGTAAATCCAAAGTGCACTATCTACTTCTGACAAAAGAGAATGAATATACTTGTAAATCATACAAACACTCATAAATCGATAAACTTCTACAGAAATAAAGAAATATTTACAAACCTTTACATTATCTAAAAGAATAACTAGTTTTCTCTTAACAATTATCCATTAGGATAAAAAGTAACAAGAATACTTGGTCAAGAGACTACGGAGAGACCATTAATAGACAGCGCTATATCCAGAGTGATAGTGATGGCTATTAGGGGTCTCTTTATTTTGCCTACATCTAATCTGAAAGGAAGATGAACGATGAAAAAAGACGTATTCTTAGAGGCGCTTCGTAATGAAAGAGTGATTGCTTCTGTTAAGGAAGAAGGCCATTTGGATCGTGCCTTAATTTCAGATCTGTCAATCCTATTCCTCATGACAGGTAATGTCGGCATTATCAAAAAATATGTGGATACATGTAAAAGGCAAAAAAAGATTGCATTACTACATGTGGATAAAATTGGTGGCTTGAGTAGTGATAGAGAGGGGCTTGAGTTTCTCGTAAACTATGTAAAGCCGGACGGCATCATTAGCACAAGAAATACGATGATTCGATTAGCAAAAAAGATGAACTTAATTACAGTGCAACGGTTGTTCCTTATCGATACGGATTCTTTTAAACAAGGCTTAGAGTCTGTGAGAACCAACCTACCAGATGCAGTAGAAGTGATGCCTGCGAGAATTCCAGAAATCATCTATAAATTCAAGCAACAAACCAATATTCCTCTTATCACAGGTGGATTATTAGAAACCCCTATGCAGATAAAAGAGTGCATCGAAAACGGAGCAATTGCGGTTTCTACTGGTAACCCAAAACTATGGAAGGAGACTGTCAGACTACATGAAACCATACACAACCTTACTGTTTGATTTAGATGGAACATTGCTAGATAGTAAGAGGTCCGTATTAGAAGCTGTCTATCATACGGCTGAAATATATGCACCACAACAATACACATTCCAAGACATTGAAGATCGATTTGGTGAAGCATTTGAGGATTTTGTTGACATCGTCGCACCTCATAAAAAGGAAGAAATGATTGCAACCTACATGGAGCATATTACCAACCATCATGATCAATTAGTTGACATATTTCCTAAGGTTCAAGAGGCATTAATCGTATTAAAGCAAAGAGGGATAAAGCTAGGGATTGTCACGAATAAGCAGTATCACTTAACGATTAAAGGGCTTGAGCTATTTCAAATAAGAGAGCACTTTGACACGATTGTTACCCTTGATGATGTGAAATATCCGAAGCCGTCGCCAGAGCCGATCATAAAGGCCATCGAGCAACTTAATGTGAATGCCTCTGAAGTATTAATGGTCGGGGATACCATGTTTGATACAGTAGCAGCAAAAGAAGCGAGTGTTCCCATATGCATCTTAGACTGGTACGGTACATACGACAAAAGGCGAATCCAGCCTGATTACATGTTCAGTAGTATAGAAGAGAAGATGAATTACTTTGGCTATAGCCTAAAAAGGGAGAGTGGATCAATTGGCTAGTATTTCATTTCGAAATGTTGCGAAAAAGTTTGGAAAAGACACGGTCATTGAAAACCTTAATCTTGAAATTAAAGATGGTTCTTTCACCGTATTAGTCGGACCATCAGGTTGTGGGAAATCTACGACACTTCGAATGCTTGCAGGGTTAGAGGTCGAGACGAGTGGTGAGATAGAAATAGACGGAAAAAGTATGAAGGATGTTCAACCAGGTCAACGTGATGTGGCTATGGTTTTTCAAAACTATGCGATATACCCTACTATGACTGTTCGGGAGAATATAGAGTTTGGTTTAAAAAACCGTAAAGTGCCTAAAAAAGAACGTGACCAGTTAATTCAAGAGATAGCTGAAATTGTAGGTTTATCAGATTATTTATCAAGGAAGCCGTCAACCTTATCAGGAGGTCAGAGACAGCGTGTTGCATTGTGCCGTGCAATGGTAAAGAAACCGAAGGTGTTTTTAATGGATGAGCCTTTGTCAAATTTGGATGCGAAGCTTAGAACACAAATGCGTACTGAATTAATTCAACTACATAAACGGCTTGGTACAACATTTGTCTATGTGACTCACGATCAAGTGGAAGCAATGTCCATGGGTGACCAAATTGTCATTATGAATAAAGGAGAAATTCAGCAGGTCGCAAGTCCAGTCGAGCTATACAATAATCCAAGTAATACGTTTACCGCTCAGTTTATTGGAACGCCACCAATGAATTTGCTAGACAGTCACGGTTTACTTGCTTCTTCCTTAAAGGAAAATGTCCACCAAGTTGGATTTAGACCAGAAAAGGTTTCATTTGAAGCAATTAGTGATGGACTTACCTTAAATGGAAAAATCGTAACAAGAGAAACGCTAGGTTCAGAAACAATCTACCAAATCGAAACGGAACTTGGCATGTTTATGGTGAAAAGCTTTACGGAGCCGTTATCAGAAGGGAGCAATGTGTCAGTTAACATTCGAAATCAAGACCTCTATTACTTCGATAAACTTGGAAATCGAATGTATGACGTAAGATCGGAAAGAGAAGAGTTGGCCGTAGTCGGAGGATCTGTATCATGATGTCTGGGAAGCTATTTCGTCCTTACTTAATGGTTGCACCAGCTATCACTGTTTTCATTCTATTCTTTATTTACCCAATCTTTTATATGGTTTTTCTCAGTTTTACAGATTGGGATTTAATTAGTCCAGTGAAAAATTTTGTAGGGTTTGATAACTTTATAGATTTGTTTCGAGAAGATGAATTTCGCCAAGTGTTTATGAACACGATTATTTATACCGTATTAACAGTAGGTATTTCAATGGTCCTATCATTACTATTTGCGCTCTGGTTGAATAAATCAGGTGCGTTTTATGGAATGGCTCAAGGCGCCGTATTTAGTCCCTATATTATTTCGTTAGTATCAGTATCCTTGTTATGGCTCTGGTTGATGGACCCACAATATGGTTTTCTTAACTTTTTATTAAAACTAGTGGGCTTGCCTGCTAATACATGGGTAGCACATCCAGACACAGCCCTTTACTCACTTGTGATCGTAAGTGTGTGGAAGATAACTGGCTATAACACACTTGTGTTTATTGCAGGTTTACAAAGCATCCCGAAGGAGCTTTATGAAGCAGCAAAATTAGATCAAGCGAATAAATGGAGAATCTTTTCAAAAATAACAGTTCCAATGCTGTCGCCAACGATCTTCTTTTTACTAGTTATAAATACAATTGCATCCTTTCAGGTGTTCGATACGGTCAAAATCATGACTCAAGGCGGACCCGTAAACTCTACGAATATGCTTGTCTTTTACATTTATGAATATGGCTTCGATTTTTTCAAGATTGGTTATGCATCTGCGGCAGGTGTGGTACTGCTTTTATTAGTTGGTGTAATGACAATCTTTCATTTCAAACTGTTATCCAAGCGTGTTCATTACCGTTAAACGAGGAGGTGACTCATACATGTTTGTAAAGAAAAGTGTATTTAAAACCGTCGAATTAGTCGTCTTACTCATCATGATCTTAATTTTTGTTTTCCCATTTTTATGGATGTTTTCTACTTCCTTAAAATCATTGGCCGAAACGATGGTATTTCCACCGAAATGGCTCCCTAGCAGCATTCAGTGGGAGAACTTTATGATTGCATGGCAATCAGGCCCATTCTTGAAGTTTTTTGTAAATAGTTTAGTAGTCGCCATCGGGATCCTTGTTCTGCAATTTTTGACAATCGTTCCAGCGGCCTATGCGTTTGCGAGATACGAATTTAAAGGTAAAGGAATCCTATTCGGTCTTACGATGATTGCCCTTATGATTCCATCCCAAATTACATTTTTGCCCATCTATCTTCAGATGAGCTCTTGGGGTGTTTTAAATACATACATTCCATTGATTGTTCCGTTTGCCACGAGCGCATTTGGAATATTTCTTCTAAGGCAAGCCTTTATGCAAGTGCCAGAGGAGCTAGTGGAGGCAGCAAGACTTGATCAAGCAAATGAATGGAAAATAATGTGGAGAATCATGGTCCCACTAGCAAAACCGGTCTTAGTTACTTTTGGATTATTTAGTTTCATCTATCATTGGAATGATTACTTTTGGCCTTTAGTGATGACCAATACTGAGGCAGTAAGAACCTTGCCGATAGGTATTGCCATGCTAAAAGATGCAGAAGGGAGTGTTGCTTGGAACATAGTAATGGCAGGAAATATGATTTTAGTGCTTCCGATTCTTCTTGTCTTCTTTATTGCACAAAGACAAATTATTCGTGCATTTGTTTATTCAGGTGTCAAGTGATGAACGATAGATTAAAAACTGGAGGGTTATAGTCATGAAAAAAATGATGTTAGCGATATTCTTCATCGCAATCGTAGGGATTTTTGGTGCATGTTCAAATAGTGAGGAAACAGCGTCAACGAGCGAAACGGAAACAAAGAACTCTAACACATCCAATACTGAAACGAAAGCAGAAGAAAAGAAGGAGCCAGTTGCAATTGATTTCTGGTATTCACTTGGTGGAGCAGGCGGAGAACTAATTGAATCAATGGTAAAAGATTTCAATTCCTCTCAAGATGAGGTTGTCGTAACTCCAACTTATCAAGGTGACTATTATGAAAACCATGCGAAGGTACTAGCGGCCATTGCTTCTAATACTCAACCAGATGTAACAATGGTAGAAATTGCTTCTATCGGTGCTTTTGCAAATCCAGGGGCTATTGAAGACTTAGGACCATTTGTAGAAGGCGAAGACGGTGTTGATGTGAATGACTATATTCCAGGATTAATGGGTAACTCCTATTGGAAGGATACGCTTTATGCCGTTCCATTTAATCGTAGTACTCCGTTACTTTATGTAAACAAAAACATGTTAGAAGAGGCTGGGTTAGACCCTGCTGGTCCAAAAACATGGGATGAGCTTGAGGAATATTCTCGTAAGCTAACGATTAAAGATGAGCGCTGGGGCTTCTCAGCACCAATTGATATTTGGTTCTATGAAGCATTAACATTTGAAAACGGTGGTCAAATATTAAATGAGGATGGAACAAAGCCTCTATTTCATTCACCAGAGGGTGTAGAGCCAGTAGAATTCTGGAAAAAGATGATTGATGAAGGAATTATGAAGATGCCTCCAGGTGAAAAATACAATGCTTGGGATGTTGCCGCACAAGATTTTACAAATGGAAAAGTTGGGATGATCTTTACTTCAACAGGAAGCTTGAACGGTTTAATGGCTCAAGCACAAGGCTTTGAGGTTGGAACTGCCTTCTTACCTGCAAAGAAAGATTTTGGAGTACCAACAGGTGGAGCAAACTTAGTCATGCTTTCAAAGTCATCAGATGAGGAGAAGAAAGCTGCTTGGAAGTTCATGAAATGGATGACAGCGAAGGAACAAACGATTCAATTTAGTATGGGTACAGGGTATATGCCAGTGACGGTATCAGCTGTTGAAAGCGATGAAATGAAGGAGCTTTATGAAAAAACTCCTCAATTTAAAGTGGCTATTGACCAATTACAGTATGCTAAGCCACGTCCGATGGTTCCAGGCTATAAAGAGCTTCAAGAAGTGATAATGACCGAAATTCAACGTGCAATTATTGATGGAAGTGTCACACCAGAAGAAGCATTAAACACAGCGGCTGAAAAAGCAGACAAATTATTAAAGAAGTAAGGAATGCTTGTTGGGGTTCCTAAAGTGAGCCCCTCCATTTTACGAATAGGAGAGTGTTTGTAATGATTTGTATGGCCCATCGCGGTTGGTCTAGTAAAGCACCAGAAAACACCTTGGCAGCCATTCAACTGGCATTAATGGAACCGAAAGTGACATGGATCGAGATTGATGTTCAGCTATCAAAAGATGGTATCCCCGTTGTTATTCATGACTTTACATTAGAGCGGACAACGAATGGTGTTGGACCTGTTCATGATTTAACTTTGCAGCAGCTCCAAAGACTAGACGCTGGAAGCTGGTTTTCACCAGTGTTTATCGATGAACGTATCCCGAGCCTTTCTGAAGTTCTACATGCTGTAAAAGGGAGATGTAAACTTAACATTGAGTTGAAAACGGCTGGTGATTTATACCCGTCTTTAGCGGAAAAAGTGGTTGCCCTCATACAAGAAATGAACATGGAGCAGGAGGTTGTAATTACCTCATTTGATCACGAGAAGATTCGCAGAATAAAGGAACGAAATACGAATATTCAAACTGGATTAATTATTTGGGGAAAGCCTACCTTACTGAAGGAACAGTTGAAAGAAACAGGAGCAACGATTCTTTCAATGGCATTTCCTTTTTTAACACAAGAGTTTATAGAAGAAATGAAAAAAGAAGAGATAACGATATTTGCATGGACAGTCGATGAAGAAGATCATATGAAAGCGGTGTTACAACAAGATCCGTCCATCTATATTTGTACCAATTATCCTGACCGATTATTCAATGTAAATAATCTAGCCATTACGTAAGTTAACCTTATAAGAAGGGAAGTAATTTTAGATGAAGTTAGAACATGCGCTAGTCATTACACTCAAATACATGTATCCCTTTTATCTTTTATTCTCCTTTATGGCGAAGCTCTTGTTTTTTTTACTAATTTGCTTCCCTTTATCCCTTTTTGTGGGTTTAGCAAATCTTGCACTGGTTCTTATCTTCGGATCTATTTGTCTAGTCATTCATAAAAGGTATGCAAGACCCTTTATTATGGTGATTCATGGATTACTAGCATTTTTAGTAGCACTCGATTTTTCCTTTTACGAAGCGTTTCAGTCCCCTTTTTCACTTGCCTATTTTTCAATTCCTAATTTTTCTGTTTCTAGCTTTGAGCTTTACCACCCCACTATTTTCGTTATAGTTTTTCTCATATTGGATCTAATTCTAGTTTATGTTTCTATGTCTAAAACGTCTACATTATCTGTAAAGGTCAGTAACCCTCGCGTCCCTAGAGTCATGTTAGTGGCTGGCTGTGTCTTATATTTGTCGACTATTTTTCTGTCTTTTGATAAAGGTGGCCTCTTTTCGACGATTGAAAGTACAGATCCTATTACGTACCACCTTCTTGATGTAGGGCTGTTCCTCTTTCATTATGAAAAGCCGGTGTCAGCAGCAGGAACTGCAGTAAGAAGTGAAATGGAGGATTCTATTCATCCCTATTCATGGGTGAATCCTAAACTGCTTATTGCGCATGCAATGGGTGGGATTGATGAAAAGACATATACGAATAGTCTAGAAGCGTTCAAACAAAACTATGAGAAAGGATATAGAGTGTTTGAAGTGGACTTAATTGTAACTAGTGATGCTAAGGTAGTTGCGAGGCATGACTGGAGTCTTCATTCCTATGAAAAACTAGAACAAAATCATCCTAGGAAGCTATCTTTTGGACCCTTACATAGTGAGGAATTTCAAGATTTAAAGATTCATAGCCAATATACACCTCTCTCATTTGAAGATATTGTTCAGTTAATGACGGAGTATGATGATATCTATCTTGTAACAGATACAAAAGGGACGCATCCTTACGAAATTAAGAACGTGTTTCGACAAATTGTGGATGCTAGTGTAAAAACAGATCCAACTATTCTAGAGAGAATTATTCCTCAAATCTATAATGAAATGATGTACTACGTCATTCAAGACGTCTATCCATTTCAGGATATAATCTATACTTTATATAAAACAAATGCTTCCGATGAGCGTGTATTGCAATTTTGTCTAGATAATAAGATTAAAGCTGTTACCATGTCCAAAAGTAGGTATTCAAAAGAATTTGCCGAGCAGCTCTCAAGTAATCACATTTATACTTTTGTACATACCATTAACAATAAGGAAAAGTCGATGGAGTATTTCAAATCAGGCGTTACAGGGCTGTATTCAGACTTTCTCACACCGGAACAATAAACTATTACGAATACCGAAACTTGTCGATATATAGAGGGAAATTTTACATATTGTCGAATGTATCCTTATATAATGTTGGCAAGGGAAGATGATACGGTTGTTAACAGAAAAACTATTCCTTCATGTGTTAATTATATTAATGCCCATTCTTATCTATTATGCTATCTTTGAAAAAAAGAAATTAACGAAAGCTCCTTATTTAATAGGAGTGTTGCATGGTGTATCTGCTTTTTTTTGCATGATATTTGCCTATAATAGCTATGGATTAAATTGGGATCTTCGGTATGTTCCATTAGTCCTTGCTGCAATTTATGGAGGTCCCCGTGCAGGAGGAATTGTGTTTGTAGTGATTGTTTTAACCAGGACGTTAATCGGTGGAGATGCTTTACTATTCGGATATGTTAGTGCTTTTCTAGCTTGTTCCGTACCGCTCATCTTTGCCAATAAATTCTTAAAGATACATCCGAAGAAACGTAAAAAAATAGCTCTGTTGTATGGGTTTTGGCCGGCACTTATTCAATTATTCATTTTAATCACATACATGATCATTAGTGAAATTCCAATTAAGGATACGGCTGAAATCATGTTATACATATGTGTTTTTGGCTTAATCCAAATTGTAGCAGTGGGATTTGCTGCTACATTATTTGAAGCCATTATCGAGAAACAGCTAATGAAAGAAGAAATGAATAGAAGTGAAAAGCTTCATACTCTTGGTGAGCTTGCTGCTTCCATTGCGCATGAGGTGAGAAATCCTCTAACGGTCGTAAAAGGGTTTCTTCAATTAATGAAAGAGACAAGCGAATCCAAAGCTGATCATCACCAATATTTATCACTTGTGTTAAGTGAGCTAGGAAGGGCAGAAGCGATTATAAGTGATTATCTAAACTTTGCAAAACCACAGCTAGAAATGCTTCAGGAGCTGGAATTAAAAGAAGTTCTCCAGGAAATCGTCCTCCTTCTTGAACCGTTAGCAACTAAACAAGGTGTGATATTACAGCATGAAATAGAAACGAGTGTTAAGCTGATAACTGATCGGAATAAGCTTAAACAAGCACTGGTAAATATTGTAAAAAACGCGATTGAAGCAACAGATGATACTGGAAAGGTTTTCATTGAATTAAAGCTCGAGCAGACGAATGCAGTGATGATTATTCAGGACACAGGTAAGGGTATGTCAAAGGAACAACTATCTCGAATTGGTACTCTATTTTATACAACAAAAGATAAAGGAACCGGACTTGGAACAATGGTTTCTCTCCGAATTATTGAAGCGATGAATGGGAAAGTTCTCTTTTCAAGTGAATTAGGTGTAGGTACAAAGGTGACCATAAGGCTCCCCATCTCATCTACAACAGAAGAACGTTAAACGAGCTAATCCACATTTAGCTCGTTTTGTAGTTTATTCATCCTTCCAGATAACAGGTTCCTTTACATAAATTAGCCTAGCCGCACAAAAGGAAACATGCCATGCTTTGAAAAAATTGTAGTCATTAACTTTTGTTAATTTGATATTATTATATTATTCTGACAATATAGTAACTAGTAATACTAAACATATTCATATGAATGAGGTGGTTTACATGAGAAAGCATGTTGTGACATTTATTCAGATTCATGATGTGTGGATGATGTTAGTACTTGTTTTATTATCATTTATGGTCATTTTTACTCACTTAGCAAGTGGCATCCTATGGATCTATATTTTACTAGGAATACTCTTATATATTGTGAGTGAGTACACGACCCATCGTTTTTTCTTCCATATGAAAGCACCAAAGAACAAACTGTTTCTAAAGTTCATGAAAAGAATCCATTACGATCATCATGATGACCCAGATGATGTAAAGCTGTTATTTTTGCCGATTTGGTATAGCTTGCCACAGCTTGGGATACTAGTAGGCATCGTTACACTGTTGACCGATCATATATCCTATGGATTAGCGGTATTTATAGGCTCAGCTACTACACTACTTTATTATGAATGGTCCCATTTTGTTGCACATCATCCCATTCAACCGAAAACGGTTTTTGGAAAATGGATGAAAAAACTGCATTTGCTTCATCATTATAAAAATGAGAACTACTGGTATGGAGTAACGAACCCTTCCATGGATTATTTATTTGGAACAATGAAGGATGGTAAAGAAGTATCAAAAAGTGATACTGCAAGAAAGCTAGAAATGAAAGGATAGCTGTGATACTCATCACAATATTGTAAAAGTTTATGTGATATGCTTTCTTCAATCATAAGAGATATGAAGGAAGGGAGCTAATAGTTGGAACTTAAAACGCTCTATGTGTTTAAAGATAATATAGTTGTTTAAAAACAGAAGATTTAAACCACGTACTATCGTATAACCTTAGTGATAGAGAAAAATACAGTTGTTTAAAAACAGGATGGTTACAGTTCGGTTTTCTTTCTAAGGCTTGTTTTACCAAGATTTTCAATCCTGATTACATCAAAATTAAACAACTTTATTATTTTTAAACGACTTGATTATCTTTAGACAACACTTACGGTAAGCTCAAGACTAGAGGTTTACGACTGTTAAGAGAAATCACATTGTTTATGGGGTTGGAGGAATTAAATGAATTTAATTGAACAAGAAATTAATTATGAAAAGTCAGGTAAATTTTCCATTCAAGAGAAATTTCTAAAGGGAATGGCCGCGGAAAGCGTTCGCCCGTAGCGTAAATTTACCATTTACCACTATTATTTCATTTAAGGTTCCAATCTTTATCATAAGGTATCGAGGTGATAAGTCCAACTGAAGTATCTGTTTTCCCAACTAGCAAATAATATTTACCATCTCTAATCACTAATGAACCAGGTGGTTGTTGCTTCTCTTCTTCCGTTAATTTCAATTCGGATGCATATTCGATTCGTATATCTTTGAACCTGTAGATTTCTTTCCATCTTCCAAAGTTGATACTTTCTCTATTGGATATAGCTTCAATTATTTGTTCAGCATCCTGTAGTACAATTTCATAATTATATGGGTAGAGCAATCGAATTTTTTCAAGGGACTTTCCTATGTGATCATTATGGTATAATTCATTGAATGCAATAGTTATTTGGAATGTCTTATTTTCTAAAACATGATTTATCCTCAATGCTGCAATATGCTTGCTGCTATCTACTACCTTGTCAAAATTCCATCCTTTATAAGTATTTTTAATTTTCTTCAATAAAAAAAGGTTTGATATTGAGCAATTAAATCCATCATTATCAAGGTGCTCAATTATATAATCCTTACTATAGGCCTCTTTCCGCATTTCTTCCCCGAAATAATAATCAAATGAAATCTGATGTAGTGATTTCTTATATTCATTTGAATACGGATATTTATAATTTTCTTTAGCTTCCTCGGATTCAGGAATTCTAAATCTTGCACTTCTGATTAGGTCATACATTTCAGGAGTGTAATCTACAAATGCTAGTTTCTTCATTCCAATAATGTTTATAGATATTTTATCATTCCATACTTCTAATGTTACTTGTTCCTTTTTATCCATAAATTTCACCTTTAAGTACATTTTTAGTAATCTCTACCTAATTTTTGCATATTACGTGCACAATGTTATTCAACATTATGGCCTGTTTGTGGAATACTGTTTTTTGAAAAATAAACCCCTTGGACACAACATAATCCAAAGGGTTAAAATGGTGCAACTATTTTATAAACGGTATAACTTTATTTTAAACGGTACATCTTTTTTATAAACGGTACGACTTTATTTCAAATCAACATCAGCCTCTTTCCCCACAAAATAATATAGAAACAAAAGGCATCGAGAATGAACTGATGCCTTTTGTCGCCAGTCTGAAACTCTAGTTTAAACTAGAGTTTTTCTGTTAAACATTTTTCCATTATCAATAGATACTATCCTCATAAGATGATTTAAAGCGTTCTCTGTCACTCACAAATCCTTTTTCAAATGCTTTTTTATAATTTTTATATTCCTCTAATGATACAATTTCACTTTTACTTTCTGCTGATAAAACTAAGCTAGAGTTTGGCCCTGATACTAATAAGGAACCATCTGGCTGAGCATAGGCTGCCATTATATGATAGTTTCCAACTTCAAACAAAGAATCATTTTCACTCAAAACAATTGATTCTTCATCTTGGCTTAACCCTCCATTTTTTAATATTTCTATCTCAGTATTTTTCTTTAAATTACCTTTTATGTTGTCAATAATTTCAATATTGTATTTGCTGTAGGGAGAACTTACTTCTTTTGTACCGTTTTCTGTTTCTATAATTACAGTATCTTTGTATATTGTCTCTATAAAGCTATTAACCTTTGCGACAAATACATAATCAGCATCTCCAACAATTTGACTTAGGTCATCAACGTCAATGCTATATGAGCCGGATAAATGAGTTATCGGTAAATCATTATTTGCGAAATCATTTGTATTAGAGCATGCACCTAAAATCAATGTCATTGTACACATTAACACTACTAGAATCTTTTTCATTATAACTCACATCTCCTCTTTTTTAATATGTAGAGTACGCTTCATCATATGAACTCTCGTCTGTATTTGATAAACTATTAATAGATAACCTTCCTTGTTGCATAACATCGTACATTCCCCAAGTATGATCTAATCCCAAAGCGTGACCAAATTCATGAATAGCGGTGTGTAATCTTTCTTCAGAATTATATCCTTGAAACTTGTAATCATTGAACTTCATAGTGCCAGCACTACTTGTCTGAGCAATTGTGTTACTAACTTCATAATAATCAAATATATAAACATCCTCTACTACAGTGGCTGAATCAGGTCTAATTATACCAGGCTTATACCCTTCCCATATACTTACTGCACTTGATACGGTTGATGTATACTTAGTATCTGCATCCCAATCTAAATGCTTACCACTGTCAACTAAATCCCATCCCTGAAGTTTTGCGTGACTTTCAGCAGGATTTATTGAAAATAATAGCATCGCTGCCACGGTTACCGTTCCTATCATGTTGTAAAAATTCTTTAATCTAAACATAAAACTTCCTCCTTAAGTGTTAAATATTAACAATGTAAACATTACCATAATTGTAAGTAATTGTATATAAGTTTATTAAAATGGTAGTTTGATGTATTGTTTATTGGTTATTCCCCCCAAAAAAGATGACTACCAATCTTGTATATATTGCTAGTCATTTTACATAATTCCAATTATAATAGTTAAAGTTTATTCGGTTAATTGAGAATCACATTCATACTTATCTTATTTGATTCCTCAAACATACGAAATGCCAAACTCAATTTGATTCATTTCTGCTTTCCATTTTTGATTTAACCGACAACCTTTCGTTGTTTCTGGATCTATTTCTTGATAAACACATAGCTCAGCATTATGGCCACTATTACATACTGTAAAATGACCACAGCAAGTAAACTTTTAGAGAAACCTGTTGTTAAAAGATAATATAGTTGTTTAAAAACAGAAGATTTAAACCTCGTACTATCGTAAAAATACAGTTTAAAAACAGCATGGTTACAGTTCGGTTTACTTTCTAAGGCTTGTTATACTAATATTTTCAATCCTTATTACATCAAAATTAAACAACTTTATTATTTTTAAATGACTTTAATATCTTTAGACACTATGACCATATTGGAGGGGGTAAAACGATTCAGAATAAAGTTTTATCCTGAGGTAAATGATCATCAGATGTTACGTCCTTTATTTCACAGAGACATTCAAGAGATTAAACGAAAACAATGGATGTTTTAACGCAGTTAACAGGCGGACAACCTCTTTACAGTGAAGAGTTTGGTCCATCAAATATGAGAATGAGACATATGTTTTTTGAAATTACAAGGGTGCGTGCGAAGGCTATGCACGAAACGTTTTTGAAATAGGGGAAGGAAGGACTCTATTTGATCGGATAACTCAAATAGCACCGGCAATGGTCAATACAAAAAAATAAATGGTTGAATGAGGTCAGTGCATACACTGACTTTTGTTATTTTTAAGGCTTGTTCATTTAAGAACGTATTCGATTTTGATAAGATTGAAGAAGAATATGAAACACGGAGGTTGTTATGAATAAACGAATTGGTTTCATAGGTTGTGGCAAGATGGCTCAAGCCATCATCTCGGGGATGATAAAATCAAACATCACACTCCCGAACCAAATTATAGCAAGTGCAAAATCAAATCAAACACTTACAAAAGTGGAAAATGAATATGGGATTTTGACAACAACTTCAAATGAAGAAGTCACTCGCTTTTCTGATTTTCTTTTCCTAGCGATAAAACCAAACCTTTATCAAGAAATTTTAGAAGAAATAAAAGACAGTGTAGGACCAGAGACGATTTTAATTACAATAGCCGCTGGAATCAATCTATCATTTATGGAGGAGAGCCTCGGAAATGGTGCAAAAGTTGTTAGAACAATGCCTAATACGCCATCTCTTGTGGGGGAAGGGATGAGTGCAATTTGTGTAAATCAAAACGTTACTCAGGCAGAAATGGATGAAATTCTGGCGTTATATCATAGCTTTGGCAAAGCAGAAATCGTAGAGGAAGCATTAATGGATGCAATTCCTGCAATTAGTGGATCATCGCCAGCCTATGTATATATGTTTATTGAAGCTTTAGCAGATGGCGGCGTACTTCAAGGTATCCCAAGACATCAAGCCTATAAGCTTGCAGCGCAAGCAGTCCTAGGTGCTGCCAAAATGGTTTTAGAAACGGAAAAACATCCTGGTGAACTGAAGGATCAAGTTTGTACTCCAGGAGGGGCAACGATTGAGGCGGTTTCTGCTCTAGAAAAACATAATTTTCGCGGAGCAGTGTTAACCGCAATGGAACAATGTACGGCTAAGACGATGGCATTGTCGAAAAAATAACTTGAACACATACACTTGGATGAACAAAATCTAAGTGTATTTTTTTACTGCTTCATTCGTAAATAATGCAACAAAAGAAATAAATATATCATATACATCTGTACAATGTAACTGAATAGTTGTAAAATTTAGAAAACTACATCGAGGAGCATTTTTTCTGATGAAGTATTTTGTTTATAAGAAAGGGGGGGGAGGCATCAAATTACTATTTACATATCTACCATGAACATCAATGGTGATTACGTCTATCGAAGACTATTGGCTTATAAAATATTTTAAAAAGGTAAATAGGGGGATTCATAGATGAAAAAATTAGTCATGAAGGCAATTGTCCTGCTGTGTATCATCGGGTTAATAAGTGCTTGTGGTACACAAAGTAGCTCGACAAGTGAGAAGCAATATACGATTGGGGTTACTCAAATTGTTGAGCATCCATCACTGGACAAAGCGTTTGAAGGGTTCAAGGCTGCCCTTAAAGACAATGGATTTGTTGAGGGAGAAAACGTAAAATATGATGTTCAAATTGCCCAAGGGGACATGAGTAATAACCAAACCATCGGAACGAACCTTGTAAGTAAAAAAGTAGACCTCATCTTTGCAAATTCAACACCTAGTGCTCAAGGAGCGTTAAACGCAACAGAGGAAATTCCAATTATTTTTACATCTGTTACAGATCCATTAGGGGCTGAACTTGTAAAAGCAATGGAAAGTCCTGGTGGAAACGTAACGGGAACGACAGATACTCATCCAGAAGCGATCCCGAGCATGGTCGATTTTATTGCAACTCAATTTCCTGACGTTAAGAAAATTGGATTTGTTTATAATTCCGGCGAGCAAAACTCTGTTTCACAAATTGAAATGGTAGAAAATGTGTTAAAAGAAAAAGGGCTAGAGGCGGTAAAGGTGAGTGTCTCAACGTCAGCTGAGGTGAAACAAGCTGCAGAATCATTGATCGGCAGGGTTGATGCATTTTATATGATAGGAGATAACACAGTAGCATCCGCGTTAGAATCAGTCCTAAAAGTCCTGTATGACAAAGATATACCGATGTTTGCAGGTGAGTTAGACTCGGTTGGACGTGGCTGCTTTGCAGGGTATGGCTTTGACTACTATGATATCGGCTATGAAGCAGGGGAAATGGCAGTCCAAGTTTTAAAAGGAGAAAAATCACCTGCTGAACTGCCTGTTCAATATCCACAAAAGCTAAAGCTTGTCATAAACAAAAAGGCAGCCGAAGAAATGGGTGTTGAACTAAAATCAGCGTGGGATGATATGGCGGAATACATCAATTAATGAATGGCCGAGGACTTGATTCCTTTTCATAAGTTGTGTGAATCATCCGTCGAACTGGAAAAGGTTTGGACCTATCAAAGATCCAAACCTTTTCTAATTGTTTACATATTCATCATATTTTTAATTTCTCCAGTTGTTGGATTGACGATATACCAGCTCCGAGTCGCTGTATGACCATCTACAATGTCATAGACATGAATCACATATTGTTTCCCTTCTAAATGATCGAATTCTATAATGACTTCGTTATCATTCTGTAATTGTAATTCATCTTCCACGAGCTTTTCTGCCTCTCTTCTTGAGAGATTCCCATATTCAACGACTTCAATACTATCAATAATCCATTTATTTTCACGCTGTTTGAAGAACGTGTAAAAGTTTACATGTCCTAACAATTCATTTTCGCGCTTTTGTATCAGCATATACGTCTTTTCATTTAATGGTTCGAGCGTATGATCTTGTACTGGTTGAAACCACGTTGGTGAGTCTTTGGCAATGATGAAAACAGCATCATTTTGTTCCTTAAAGTAAGTGTTGGTTAACCAATCTGCATATTCATCAGACATAATCTCTTTAAAGTGAGATTTTATCTCTTCTTTTGTACGAAAACTAGTTATTTCTTGATTATCTGATTCATGGACTAGCTTCATAAATCGCTCTTTATATTCTCTCAATAGGAACTTGGCGTCAGGTTTGTTACCAGGCGTATTAGGAGTAGCATCTAGATGATCTTCTATATTGCTTTCAGGTTGATTAGCCTGATTTTCCTTAACGTGATTCGTGTCCTCATAGGTACTACAACCTACTAACAGAAAAATGAGTAAAAGAACGATTTTCATTTTAAAAAACTCCTTTCTTTCCTCTTCTATACCTATATTTCCACTCAGGTTGTAAATAAAACCATTGTGCTAATAATAGCGATATCGAAAAAAAACCAATCAAAGTTTTTTACCTTGATTGGTTCCTACTAGAAAAGGTGCTGTGTAGAAACAACCTATGACATATAGTAAGAGCGCAAAGTATGCTGGTTGCAAATGACCAAAATCAGTGTATCCAATGACATAATGGGTAATAAGGCCGGATAAAAAGGCTGGGATTGCACCGAGCGTTAAGGTCCACCATATCCACTTCTCGCCCTGTCTAATCCCCCATAATGAAATCATCAACACGAGGGCACCTACACTAACGAGAGCACTACCAAATCCGGCACGATCATGAGCAATGACAGGAATTAATCGTTGATTATATTCATTTAATGCTTCGGGTGTAATACATAAATAGGAGATATCTGTTGGAACAAACACCGTCGTGACACCAATAAACGATATAATTAGTCCACCCAATAGTAGGGAAAATCCAAGGATCACAAAGGCAAGTTGACCATATAAGCTTCTTTTCCATATAGTCGTGTTAAACAAATTTTTACCTGACGGACTTTGGGTTGCATGTTTTGTTTTAAAGAAACCTAAGATAAAGAACGGTAGTAAGATGAGCCAAAAAACTCCATGCAACCAGTCGAAATATCCATACCCTATAAACAGCAAAATACCAAGAAACCCTGTAATGGCAGCAATGTTAATGGCTTTTCTTGCCCAATGCAATCCCTTTTTCACACCGTACTTTGCAAGCTGCATATAAAGAAATCCGCCTGATATCATCGTACCTGCTAAAGTCATTCGATCATGGGCCATAAAATAGAGAATGTTTGAATTGAACTCGATTATTTCACGTCTAACAAGACCGAGAAACGATTCATCATACGGTAAAATGACAACAGACATACTAAATAGAAGTGCGAGAAGACCACCAAGGAAGATCATCAGACCGAATAACCAATACCATATCCATCCCTGTATGTGAGGAGGCTCGATTTTTTTGGAGTCTAAGATGAGCTCATTTATACGTTTTGGCAGACCTGGGCCTGAAAATACATACCCAGAGCTTACGAATACGAGTGATGCACCTGATTGTAACAGTGCCAAGGCATCCTTTGGATGTTGAATGCCGCCACTTGCTATAATCGGAATCGTAGGTCCGACTTTTGCTTTCACTGCTTGGATGAAGCCTTTGAAATTTTTTATAGTCCCTGACTCTTCAATCACGATTCCATCGATATTGCGGAGGTCCTGTATCGCTTCAAAAACAGAAGATGAAGCTTGATAGGATAATAAGACAGGAATATTTCGGGTATGACGTTTTATTTCTTTACGATCAATTCCCTTTTCACAATCACCATTTAAGATAAACGCATCTGCATAAGGGCGTAACTCTTCGATTAGCTTTATTCGTTCGGGTCCAGTTCCTTCTAATTTTAATAAAAGGGGTACTTCTTTTTTTTTTAAGGTATCTAATTGCGCCTTTGCTTTACGAACACTTAATGAAAAGGAAGGATCGAAGTCAATCCGTTCAGATTTTTTATGGAGAATGGGTGTTGGTTCGTGCTCCACTCCTCTAAGCGATAGAGGTCCAACCTCAATAAAGCCAAAACCAAGATGCTGAAATGCTTTTAATCCTGAAAGCTGTGGATCAATCCTGCCACTCAATCCAACTGGGGAGCGGAACGAAATACCAAAAAGATGTTGTTCTAAGTGATGGGAGTTTTTCATATGACCTAAGAATTCAATAAATGCCCTGCCACCAAGGAAAGATGCAATGGTACTCATACCACGATGGATAAATTCCCTTCCAACTTTAACAGGTAGTTTATGAAGAACAGGCTTGAACAGCGTATGATAAGACCAGTCTGGCATTTTCTCACACTCCTGATACGTTTTTTACTCCAGTTTAACATAGTAAGCCTCAGGCAGCCGTTTATCAAATATTGTCTTATATATGTGGGACACCTATACACGAATCAGATTGAAAGAATAGTATACGTAGGAAGGGAGGTAGAGGAATGGAAGACAAAGAGATTAAATTACGAGAGTTAGAGGTCAAACTTGATGAATTAGCCAAGCTTCACGAGGAATTTCACCAGCATGAAAAAGAGCAATTAAACGAAAATGATGTATATGCCTTGATTGATCAATATTTGACAGAAAAAGGGTATATTTCAGAAAGTGAGCTTCATAGTCAGTTGTCTAGGAACAAAGTGTCGACCATGAAGTGGGTAGTCGCGACAGGATTAAGTATTGCAACCATCACCATTAGTATTATCCACATTTTTTTGTAACACTCCTATGAAACCCTTCATCAATCACGATCAAGACTTCTTCTTTTTACGGACAAAAAAACCAGCCTAAATGGCTGGCGTACATTAGTGTGGAAGAAACGCTAACTGATAGAAAAATAAGACGGCAAAAATGTAAACAAGAGGGTGGACATCTCTCCACTTCCCTTTTGCAACCTTCATTAATGGATACGCAATAAACCCTAAAGCAATTCCTGTCGCAATACTTGATGTTAATGGCATACTCAAAATAATCAAAAATGCAGGAAAGGCTTCATCAATTTCATTCCATTTGATTTGAGTGATGGTTCCAATCATTAAGCTACCTACGATAATTAACGCAGGTGCTGTAATGGCGGAAATTCCTGAAACTGCTCCTACAAGTGGACCGAAAAACGCTGCAATAATAAATAAAATAGAAACGGTTAACGTCGTTAATCCTGTACGTCCACCAGCCGCTACACCAGAGGATGATTCAATATAGGCACTCGTTGGACTCGTTCCAAGTGATGCACCAATTGTAGTCGCAACCGAATCCGCTAACAATGCTTGTCTAGCTTTCGGAAGCTTGTTTCCTTTCATAAGACCCGCCTGCTGCGCTACGCCTACCATCGTTCCAGTCGTATCAAAAATCGTAACTAAAAGGAACGAGAACACAACCGCATAAAGACCATATTGGATGACATCGCCAATAGCTGTGATGGGGTTTAGCGTGATGATTCCGTCAGGCAAGCTTGGCATGGATACAAACCCGTTTTCAAACGACAAGTGACCTGTTAAAAAGGCAAGAATACCGGTTGCAATCATGCCAAAGAATAATGCACCGTTTACATTTAGTGCCATTAACACTAATGTGATGGCTAATCCGCCAAGGGCTAATAATGCCTGGGGTGCATGCAGGTCACCTAACGTAACTAGGTTTGTTGGATGATCTGCAATAATTCCTGTTAAACGCAAACCAATGAAAGCGATAAATAGACCAATTCCAGCTGTAATACCATGTTTTAAATTTTCAGGAATGGCTTCAATTAATTTTTCACGAAATGGAGTTAAGGATAAAATAATAAATAAAAGTCCAGCAATTAATACAGCAGAAAATGCAACACTATATGTAATGTTAGGGTTCGTGCCAACAACAGAGTACGCAAAATAGGCATTCAATCCCATACCCGGGGCAATCGCGATAGGATAATTAGCAAGTAATGCCATCCACAAGGTTCCCACTACGGTAGCGATGATCGTTGCTGTAAACACTTGATCAAATGGAACTCCAGCATCCGATAAAATAATTGGATTCACAATCACAATATAAACCATTGTTAAAAACGTGGTGATTCCAGCTAGCACTTCGGTTTTAACCGTCGTATTGTTTTCTTTTAACCTAAACATAGAAAGGTCCTCCTAAAAGACGAACGTTTTTTAAACACAACTATCATAATATTCATTTTATTGATTTTTTTCAAGTATATATTTTTATCATTACCTAAAAGAGGCAAAATGATAGACAAATGATATGGATAGGAATATAATGTTAATAAATAAAGCAGTCTCGGAGCAAAGGGGAGTAGCTTAACGGTAAAGTCGTCATTACGTGTTTCCAATAGGAACTCCGGCTTTATCGGACAACAATTGTTGTTGGCAAGACCTTTATCATGTATGGTAAAGGTCTCTTCATTTTTTGCAAGCCTTTACCAACTGGTAAAGGCTTTTTCTCATGTATGTAGACCGAATGGAGGAGGGATATTAGTTTTATATAGATGATTAATCCGTGTTTTAGAATTAAAAAGGAGGAATATAAAAATGGAATTATTCTCGGCTGAATTTTTTTCTGCACTACTTGCCATTATTGTTATCGACTTAGTATTAGCAGGTGATAATGCAATCGTTATCGGACTTGCTGCTAGAAATTTACCAAAAGAAATGCAAACGAAGGTCATCATCTGGGGAACAGTAGGGGCAATTGCGATTAGAGCAGTAGCAACAATGGCTGTAGTATGGTTATTGAAAGTTCCTGGCTTACTACTTATCGGTGGTCTATTGTTATTATGGGTTGCCTACAAACTACTGGTTGAAGATAAGGGTCACGATGTCGGTGCTGCTGGTAACTTCTGGGCGGCCATCAGAACAATCATTATCGCAGATGCGCTAATGGGACTAGACAATGTATTAGCAGTAGCAGGTGCGGCACATGGAAGCTTCATACTTGTTGTACTTGGTTTAATCATTTCTATCCCAATTGTTATTTTTGGAAGTACTATAATCTTAAAATTTGTGGACAGATTCCCAATCATCATTACATTAGGGGCTGCCGTATTAGCTTGGACCGCCTCTAAAATGATTGTGGGTGAGCCCTTTATGAAAGATTTCTTCGCCAATCCGTGGATTAAATACGGCTTTGAAATCTTGATGATTGCCCTAGTGGTCGGAATTGGAACATATGTAAAGTCGAAAAGAAGTAAAAAAGAGCCCCAAGCAGCGTAATTAGAAAGCCACGAATTCGTGGCTTTTTTAATTTTCAAGAAAGTATAAAAGTTTTCAGCAAGAGAATGGGCTAGTGACTTGGAATTCAGCGCCAGCACCCAGTGAGGTCAAATAGTGACTTTGAATCCAGCACCAGCACCCGGAGAGGTCAAATAACCTGTTATGAATAAAAGGGAAAACCCACACTTATTTCATGACAGAACATTTGCTTTTCGCGGCTAAACGGGGAGCTCTGAGCCTTTTGTTCTTTTGTTGCTAATCATCACTCTAAAAGAAAAATGTGCTAAAAGATCATTACAATCACTGCTTAATTTTGCATCTATCATTAGTGCCCTTGTTTCAGTGTATGTACTCTTGATGTTGTGCGTGTTTCTTTCATTTGTTTCACTATTTTGATTCAATTTACTTAACTATAAAACGAAATTACTTGCATTTAGAGCGAATTAGTTACCTGGGGCGGCAAATACTTATCTCCTATATCGTGCAAATGCTTACCTCGATTGTCAATTTACTTACCTGAAAGTCGAAATTACTTACCCCGTTTCACGATTTACTTACCTTTAAAACGAATTACTTACCTGTGCCGTGCAAATACTTACCCCGATTCACGATTTACTTACCTGTAAGCTGAAAATACTTACCTTTAAAATGAATTACTTACCTGAAAGTCGAAATTACTTACCTCGTTTCACGATTTACTTACCTGTAAGCTGAAAATACTTACCTTTAAAATGAATTACTTACCTGTGCCGTGCAAATACTTACCCCGATTCACGATTTACTTACCTGAAAGCTGAAATTACTTACCTTTAAAACGAATTACTTACCTGTGCCGTGCAAATACTTACCCCGATTCACGATTTACTTACCTGAAAGCTGAATTTACTTACCTTTAAAATGAATTACTTACCTGAGAGTCGAAATTACTTACTCCGTCTCTCGATTTACTTACCTGTAAGCTGAATTTACTTACCTTTAAAAAATGAATTACTTACCTGAAAGTCGAAATTACTTACCCCGATTCACGATTTACTTACCTGTAAGCTGAAATTACTTACCTTTAAAACGAATTACTTACCTGTGCCGTGCAAATACTTACCCCGATTCACGATTTACTTACCTGTAAGCTGAATTTACTTACCTTTAAAATGAATTACTTACCTGAAAGTCGAAATTACTTACCCCGATTCACGATTTACTTACCTGAAAGCTGAAATTACTTACCTTTAAAACGAATTACTTACCTGAAAGTCGAAATTACTTACCCCGATTCACGATTTACTTACCTGAAAGCTGAAATTATTTACCTTTAAAACGAATTACTTACCTGAAAGTCGAAATTACTTACCCCGTTTCACGATTTACTTACCTGTAAAGCTGAAATTACTTACCTTTAAAACGAATTACTTACCTGTGCCGTGCAAATACTTACCTCGTTTCACGATTTACTTACCTGTAAGCTGAATTTACTTACCTTTAAAACGAATTACTTACCTGTAAGTCGAATTTACTTACCCCGTTTCACGATTTACTTACCTTTAAAACGAATTACTTACCTGTGCCGTGCAAATACTTACCCCGATTCACGATTTACTTACCTGTAAGCTGAATTTACTTACCTTTAAAACGAAT